>JACQHI010000005.1 GCA_016199105.1 Lentisphaerota bacterium
GGAAGAAACTCACGACCTGTTCCGCGGCGTGGAGGGCGCGTTCAAGGAAGCGCTCCAGGGAGTGCGAAACTGTCTGGCCCTGGGCGTCAAGGTCGGACTCCGCTTCACCATGACCCGGAACAACTTCCGCGATATTGACGGCATCTTCGACCTGCTCGAGCGCGAGGGCATCCCCCGCGTCTGTTTTTATCACCTCGTTTACACGGGCAGGGGCAGCCGGATCATCACCTCCAGCCGCATGTCGCACGAGGAGACGCGGGCCGCCGTGGACTTGATCATGAACCGCGCCCGGGCGCTTCACGGGCGGGAGAAGCCCGTTGAGGTGCTGACCGTGGACAACCACACGGACGGCCCGTACCTGTATCTGCGGCTCCGCGACGAACAGCCGAAACGCGCCGAGGACGTGATGGCCCTGCTGAAGATGAACGGCGGCAACAGCAGCGGCTGCGGCATCGGCTGCGTGAGTTGGGACGGTTCCGTCCACCCGGATCAGTTCTGGCGCCATTATTCCTTTGGAAACGTGCGCGAGCGTCCCTTCAGCGCCATCTGGAGCGACACGTCGGACGAGCTTCTGGCCAAACTGAGGGACCGCAAGAAATACCTCACGGGGCGTTGCGCGGCCTGCCAATGGCTGTCGATCTGCAACGGAAATTTCCGGGTGAGAGCCGAGGCCGTCACCGGCGACATCTGGGCGCCGGAACCCGATTGCTACCTGACCGACAAGGAGATCGGGCTATCCTGAAAATCCCGTGGCTACTCAGATGATTATTCGGTGTTCAGGGTTCGGTGTTCGGGAGGAGCATGATACAAGCGGAAACAGGTAGGACTTATTTGAAACAGCGCATTCGAATGCTTAATGGCGTGAGCCACGTTGTGGCAACGCCACTCACGTGGACTCGAGAAGTCGCTTGAACGGCGTCTTCCCGAGCAGGAACGCCGGTGGAACATAGCTGACGCCGAACCCCGAACACTGAACACTTTGTGAGTAGCTGCAAACCCCATAAAACCCAAGCGCTCCTGACGGCGTTGCAGCGGGGGGTGCCTCTCGTGCGGCGTCCGTGGGCGGCGCTGGCTCAGACGGTGGACATGACGGAGGCGGAGGTCCTGCAGGCGGCTCGCGACCTGTTCGAGCGGGGAGTGGCGCGCCGGTTCGGCGCCGTCTTCGATTCCCGCCGCCTGGGCTACGCCGGCACCTTGTGCGCGACCGCCGTGCCGGGCCCGGATCTCGAGCGGGTGGCCGCGCTGCTTCAGCCGCATCCGGGTGTCACCCACAGCTATGAACGGGACGGCAGCCCCAACCTGTGGTTCACGCTGACGGCGCCGGCGGACCGGTTGGCCGACGAACTTCGCCGGCTTGGGGAGACGATACAGCCCTACACGCTGCTCAACCTGCCCGCCGTCCGGCGCTTCAAGGTGGAGGTTATTCTGGGCGCGGCCGACCCGCCTGCAACGCTGAGCGTAGCACTGCGGGCAGGTGACGCGGACCCGACTCGATCAGCTATTGCAATCGGTCAGTCGCGAGGTGGCGGTGGCCCGGCCGCTCCGCGGGCGGGCATTTCTACGGATAGATCCGTCGCGACGGAGCGCGACGGCCACCTCATAACTGACGCGGCGGAAGGAGATATCCCGCCCAAATTCTCCGAGCGCGAAAAATCGCTGATTCGGAAAATCCAGGGGAATCTGCCGTTGACGGAGGAGCCCTTCTCGGCCGCGGCGCAAGAACTGCAATGGGATCCCGGGGAACTGTTGCGGCGGCTGGCGGCCTGGGAACAGGCGGGGATTCTGCGCCGGATCGGGTTCATCCTGCGGCACCGGGCGGCCGGTTTCGTTGCGAACGGCATGTGCATGTGGCGGGTCGACGAGGCCGATGTGATGCGCGCGGGACAAGCCCTGGCGGCCGACCCCGAAGTGACCCACTGCTATGAACGCCCGGCGGCGCCTTCCGTTCCGTTCAATCTGTATGCCATGATCCATGCCCGCGCGCCGGCGGCCGCCGAGGCCGTCTTCCGCCGCCTGAGCGACCGCGCCGCGCTGAGCGGCGGGCGCATGCTGATTTCCCTGCGCGAGTTCAAGAAGACCAGCCCCGTCTTTTTCCTCGAGGGCCAGTAGCCAGTCGGCTGACAGCCTGCCCGATCTAGCCCGCGCTCTACTTGTCCCACCCCAGCACCGCCCCGGCTACGACGGGGCGTTTCCCTCAGGCGTCCCGACTATGCACGGCAACACCTGACCAAGGCGTAATTTTTTTCTTGTCAGCTCACCACGATTTCGCCTTTACTTGCTTCCATGGGACGGCGCGTGGAAAACGGACCGGTATGAAGTCTTACGCGTACTGGGGTAAGGTCGTTGACGCTGACGATACGGTTTGCCACCGGCTTGTCTATCACTGCTTGGACGTTGCTGCCGTTGCCGAGCGCTTGATTAACTGCGATGCGCGCTGGGGCGCAAGCGTGATGCGGGCGGCAGGTCAAAGGGATGCGTTGGGACTGGTGTCTTTTCTCGTTGCACTGCATGACGCGGGAAAATTCGCCGACGGTTTCCAGAATCAGCGCGCCGATATCTTCCGCCGATTGCGCGGCACGAGCAGCGCCGCCTCGTATCGCGTTCGCCACGACGCCGCAGGGCTGCTTGCGCTTCGCGAGATTGTATGGCCGATCCTGTACGCCTGCTTCAGCCTACTGCCCTTTTGGAGCGCATCGACTGGTCCGAAGCGGTGTTTCCCCTTTTTGAGGCGGTAGCCGGGCATCATGGACAGCCTTGTCGAATCGAGGATGCGGCAGGACAGCCATTCAACGTGGACGCCGTCTTCAGCGAAGACAATAGGGCTGCGATCGCGGAATTCGTGCGCGAACTGGAAGTTTTATTCCTGGGCGACGGTCCGATGCTCGCATGGAGCGACGATCTGGAGGACCGATTCAAGGAGTTGTCGTGGTTGTTGGCGGGGCTGGTCGTGCTTGCGGACTGGATTGGCTCGAACACTGTGTGGTTCCCGCCTGTTCCAGAGGCTCTCGGTCTGCGGGAATACTGGGAACACGTGGCCAAACCCAGGGCCGCAAAGGCCGTGGCCGACTGTCTCGTCATTCCGCCGGCGGCAGGGACGAAGGCGGGAATGTCCGGCCTGTTTCCGGGTGTGACAGTTCCCAGTCCTTTGCAGGAGGCCGTGGAGCAGATTGAACTCAATGAAGGGCCGCACCTTTTCATTATTGAGGAAGCCACGGGTGGGGGCAAGACAGAGGCTGCGCTGGTGTTGGCCCAGCGACTGATGCATAAAGGGCTTGCCGAGGGTATCTATTTCGGCCTGCCCACCATGGCGACCGCCAATGCCATGCTTGAGCGGCTCGTCGACAGCGGGGTTTATAAATCGCTGTACGCCCCGGACGGAACGCCCTCGGTTATCCTGGCACACAGCGCGCGGAATCTTTCCGAGACCTTCTTGCGTGTGGCCAGGCGGGAATGTAACGAAGATGGCGGTGACACCGACCTCTGGCTTGCCGACAACCGCAAGAAATCCCTTCTGGCCGCCGTCGGCGTCGGCACCATCGATCAGGCATTGCTCGCCGTGCTTCCCTCGCGGCATCAGTGCCTGCGCCTGCTGGGGCTTGCGCGCAATGTGCTGATTGTGGATGAGGCCCACGCATGCGACGCCTACATGCACCGGCTCCTGTGTACGCTCGTTGAGTTTCACGCGGCCTTGGGCGGAAGCGCCATTGTCCTTTCAGCGACACTGGATGCGGCCAAACGCCAGGAATTGGCCGCCGCGTTCTCGCGTGGCGCGAAGATTTCGTGTCCGACGATCGAATCCGGCGCGTATCCGCTGTTGACGGCGCTTTCGGGTGCGGGTGTTATGGAAATACCCCTGGCTCCTCGGACGGAAACCGTACGGACGGTGAATGTACACCTTCTGCATTCTACTGATGCTGCGATCGTTCTTCTCATGGAAGCGGCCGCCTCGGGGCGCTGTGCTTGCTGGATTCGGAACACGGTGCAAGATGCCGTTGAAGCGTTCCTCGCCATTCGGGAGCGCACGCCGCTGGCGGCCGTGTCCCTTTTTCACGCGCGCTTTGCCATGGGCGACCGGCTCGAAGCAGAGCATGAGGTTAAACGGCTGTTTGGGAAGACGAGCTCCGCCGCGGAACGCCGTGGCCGGATCCTCATCGCCACGCAGGTTGTCGAGCAGTCGCTGGACTTGGACTTCGATGTTCTGGTCACGGACTTGGCGCCCATCGACAGGATAATCCAGCGCGCCGGCAGACTGCACCGGCATACGAGAGACGCCCACGGCAACCCAAAGGCGGCTGGCGGCGACGAGCGCGGCCCCGCCTGTCTTAGCGTTCTTGCTCCAGATCCAGCCGACAGTCCGCATAAGGATTGGTACAAGAATTCCCTCCCCCACGCGGCATGGGTGTACCCCAGCCACGGCCAACTTTGGCTCACCGCCCGGTTGTTGCGGGATGCCGCCGCAATCAGAACGCCCGGGGATGTGCGGCCGTTCGTGGACGGTGTCTTTGGCAAGAGCGCCTTGGCGCGAATCCCAGCATCGCTCCAAAGGGCTGAAAGTCGCCAGCAGGGCGAGAACATGGCGCGCTCGAATGTCGCGGCGATCAACACTCTGAAGCGCGAATCGGGCTATACGCGCACTTTGAACCAATGGGTGGACGACACCGCCGCGCGCACCCGGCTGGATGACGAAACGATAACGGTGCGTTTGGCCCGCTGGCGCGGCGTCGAAGTGGTCCCCTGGAGTGACTCCGAAACAAACGCATGGTTCCTCAGCGACGTCAACGTGCGACGATCGCTCATAGCCAAGCCGGTTGAATCGGCAGCCGTGGAGCATGCCCCCGTCGAAACGGCGATCGAGGGCATGCCGGACAAAGGACGCTGGTGCGTCCTCATACTGATGCGGGAGTGTTCTCCGGGTGTTTGGACCGGCCGGGCCCGAAATGTGCGGGACGAAGAGCTCGTGGTCCAATATGAGAAGTTGACAGGCATTACGGTTTCTGCGATGAAAGAGCCGGGAGGCGGCACACATGTCCTATAATCTGATCCATGAACCATGGATTCCGGTGCGGCGGCAGAACGGGCGGTCGGACTGGATCGCCCCTTGGCAGATTACCGAAGGCGCGGATCGGCCGGTCGCGCTCGACGCGGTTCGCCCGGACTTCAACGGCGCGTTGATCCAGTTTCTCATCGGCCTAACTCAGACCTGCTTTGCGCCGGAAAACGACCGCGAATGGCGCAAGCATCTGAAGACCCCTCCTGCCCCAGAGGTGCTGCGGGATGCCTTCTCCAAGTACGCCCACGCCTTCAACCTCGACGGCGATGGCCCGCGGTTCATGCAGGACTCTGCATTGACGGACGACAAGAAGTGGCCGGTGGACACAATCTTCCTGGATGGCCCCGGCAAAGAGACGTTACGGGACAACGCCGATTTCTTCGTCAAGCGTGGTAGAGTTGAGACGCTGGGGCCCGAAGCGGCCGCCGCTGCGCTCTTCGCCTTGCAGACGAATGCACCTGCTAATGCATACTACGCTTCTGGAGTGAGAGGAGGAGGGCCCTTAACCACTTTGGTCCTGGGACCAACTCTCTGGCACACGGTCTGGCTGAATACGCTTGTGCAACAGGATTTCTACGGCGTGGGTGGCAACAAGGAGAAGCGGGATGATGGTGACATATTCCCTTGGCTTGCGACCAGAGCCGCAACAACGGAGAAGGTCTTGGTGCCGGATGCCTTTCATCCAGCCCATATGTACTGGGGCATGCCGTGGCGAGTGAAACTCCTTCTGTCAGCGAAATCGGGCACCTGCAATGTGACAGGCAGACGAACTGAATTATGCGTCAGCGATTACTGCAAGGAGAAGTCTTTAGCGCGCTACAGGGGTTGGTTACATGCCCTCTCGCCTTTTTCAGAAAAAAGGAAGGGCGAGAAACATTCCTGCAAACCCGATGAGGGACAGATCTGTTACAGGCACTGGCTCGGTCTCGTCTTTGGCGATAAACGGCAAAAGAAGTCAGTCGCGTCTGTTGTGCATAGATTCCACGAACGAAAGGCTCATCCGGATTGGCGCGATGTCGATGACATATTTCGAACTCCACCAAGACTCTGGGCGTTCGGATACGTCATGGGCAAGATGAAGGCGAGGGTCTGGCGTGAAGGGGTCTTGCCTTTGTTGACCGTGCCCGAGAAGATCCGCGAACCCTACGATCACTTGATCAGGCGCTGCATTGTCACTGCCGACGTTTGCCGCAAGTTGCTGCGTGGTTCGATTTTTAACGGCTTGTTTCGACCATCGGAAAGGACGAAAAAACGGGTTGGCAAGATTGACCAGCAATTTTGGGAGCAGTCGGCCACGGAGTGTGACGAGCATACGGAAGAAGTGAGTAGTGCCTATGATGAGCAGGCCCAGCCAATCCTCCGCGCAGCAGACGAGCAGTTTTGGCATGAGACAGGACAAGACTTCGAGGCACTGCTTTATCGCGGGCTCTACGCACTGGAAAAGGGGCAGTCGTGTGATCCCACGAAAACGGCGTGGTTCCTGGCAGTTCGAGGCAAGGCCATGACCATCTTCGACGACATCGTGCAGACTCAACAGCTCGAAGTAGTCAACCCTCGCCGCGTGGCGCTGGCGTTAATCGGTCTGAAGAAGGCGCTGTCCGAAAACAGCAGGAGTTTGCGTGAAATGCTCGATCTGCCGGTGACGGCCCACGCAAAAAAGATAAAGAGGAAGACAACGTGAATGCTGTCAACGATAAGAATGCGACTTGGACGAGTATCGTCCTGGCGTGGTGGAAGGAACTGGAAAACGACCGCGGCGAACGCGCGAGGCTCAGGCGGTGTGGAGATGTTACGGAGGTGTTCTTCTGCCCGGCATTTCATGACCTGGTGCGGCGACTACGGACGATCGGCGGCGTGTCGCGCGAGACGGTTGCTGTGACTGCCGGTGTCCTGGCTCATGTCAAAGAGAACGTCCCGGCTGCCAAGGTTGCGGCACAGATGGCCGAGGGGCGCGGCGACCGCGCCGCGGTGAGCGAACTGCGTTTCCGTCGCTTGATCGAGACAAAGGACAGAGAGGCGCTTTTTATACCGCTCATCCGTCTCGTCGCGTTGATGGACGGCAAAGTCAACGTCGGGGACTTGACGGAGGGAATCCGCTTCTGGGGTCCGCGCGCGCGCCGGGACTGGGCCTGCGACTATTACGAGCCTGCGCCGGGGAAAAAACCATGAAGAAAATGCGGATATACGTGGACACTTCGGTGATCAACTTTCTGTTCGCCGATGACGCGCCGGATCTGAAACGAGTGACGGTGGAGTTCTTCGATCGGTACGCGCCCCAATACGACCTGTTCATATCCCGCATCGTTCTGGAGGAAGTGGAGGCCGACCCGAACCTTGAACACCGCGCAAAATTGCTGGACGCGGTACCGCGCTATAATCTGCAACGCATCGAGACCCGGCGAGAGGCCGAGATTGACGCGCTGGCTGTCGCCTATGTCCGGAAGGGGCTTTTCCCAGGGGCCAAGCTCAACGATGCCCTCCACGTGGCTTATGCTGTCGTTTGTGGCATGGATGTGCTGCTGAGTTGGAACTTCAAGCACCTGGCGAATCTGCGCAAGGAAACACTAATTATGGCGGCCAATCTGGAGCTGGGATATCGCCAGCCGTTGCGGATTGTGTCGCCAATGGAGGTCGAGTATGAATGAGAAAAGCGAACCGTTTGTGCCCAAGGCGCTCCGCGACGTCTGGGCGTGGAAGGATGCCATCTATCGCGAGGTCAGCCATCTGCCGGTGGAGGAAGCCGTGCGGGTCGTCATGGAGAAAGCGGCTAAAACCGCCCGCAAGTATGAGTGGATGCCGGCGAGAGACTGCGACGCCGACATCCCTGCGGTGGCGGAGTCGCGCGCACCCTATGGGAAGGAGAAGAACTGAAACCATGAGCCGATTCATACAAATTCACATGCTGACATCGTATCCGCCCGCCAACCTGAACCGGGACGACCTGAACCATCCCAAGACGGCGATGATGGGCGGGAAACTCAGGTTGCGCATTTCGTCGCAATGCCTCAAACGGCATTGGCGGACGTCGGACGCGTTCCAGGAGGCCAAGGGCGGGCCTTCCCCTGAGCGCGCGGTGCGCCTGGAATGCCGCGATGTGTTCCGCAAGAGCCGGATTCTGGAGCTGATCATCCCGGAGATCGAAGACGTGCTCGCCGCCGGAGAAATCGACGTCCCAGAACCTCCGCCGGACGCCCTGCCCATTGCCATTCAGGACGACACCGAGGTGGGCGAATGATCGTGGTTGTCATGGAGAACGTACCGCCCCGCTTGCGAGGACGTTTGGCCGTGTGGCTGATTGAAATTCGCGCCGGCGTCTACATCGGAGACGTTTCGGAGCGGGTACGCGAGATGATCTGGGAGAACATCGAGAAGGGTTGTGAAGAGGGCAATGCCGTGATGGCCTGGACGGCAAACAACGAATCCGGATTTGACTTTCGCACGACGGGAAAGAATCGCCGGTTGCCCAAGGAGATGGACGGTATCAAACTGGTGTCGTTTCACCCTGAAACCGAAGGAGAGGTGCCGGATGTCGCGGACCTTCTGGCGTAACTCATAGAGCACCCCTTAATCGTGCCGGTTCAACCCGACTTGGCACTTGTCGCTACCGACACCTTGTTCTTTGACAACCAAACCTCCACAACCTATAGTGTTGCCTGACTCTTCCGGGCGCAAAATGTTGGCCTGTTCCCCACGCGCGTGGGGATGATCCTTTTCGCGCTCCGCGAGGCGTTGACTCGTTTCGCTGTTCCCCACGCGCGTGGGGATGATCCGCCTTTTCCCGCCTGCGGATCAGGCCAAACCTGCTGTTCCCCACGCGCGTGGGGATGATCCGAAGGACTCGCAAAAATCGGCGACAAGGTTTTTCTGTTCCCCACGCGCGTGGGGATGATCCGGTCGAACAATTCGGCGCGACCATCACGGGTAACTGTTCCCCACGCGCGTGGGGATGATCCCTCTACCCCCAGCCGCAAACGAGTGTCCCAGCCCTGTTCCCCACGCGCGTGGGGATGATCCGTCGCAGGCGTGGAGCGGATAGGCATGGCGCGGCTGTTCCCCACGCGCGTGGGGATGATCCGTTGTCGGAACTCAGCTCAAGGGTGGGTATCGGCTGTTCCCCACGCGCGTCAGCCTCAACTGCGGGTTTCGATCTGCCGGATCAGATCGTCGAACACGATCATATGGAACGGGAGACACAGGCGCCAGTAGAGTCTGCCGGCCCGCGTTTCGGTGTGGAAATAGGCGTTGACCACCAGGTTCGTCCCGCCGTTTTCCGCCGGTTGAAGCAGAAACTCCAACCAGCCCTGACCGGGCAGCTTCATCTCGGCCCGAAGCAGCAGCCGCTTGTCGGGATCGAGTTCCTCCACGCGCCAGAAGTCAATCACATCGTTGATGCGCAACGCCGAGTCCTGCCGGCGGCCACGGGAAGACCCGACCCCGAACAACAGACGGTCCAGTCCGCCCCGGAGCTTCCATAACCAATTGTTGTTGAACCAGCCCTGCTTTCCGCCGATCCGGCAGATGGCGCGGAAGAGTCTTTCGGGCGGCTTGGAGGTCAGCAGGCTGTAATGAGCCCTGTACCGGATGTTTTCGCCAAGGTCGCGGAGCCGGGGCGCCAGTTCATGCGCCCGCGGATAAGCGTCCGACCAGCGGCTGACCACCTGGTCCTTCTGCTCGCTGGCCAGGGCCAACACGACGGCCTCGCAATAGCTCATGGGGTCGAAGGGGATGAGGGTCCGGATGTCCGAGTTCCGGCAGATCACTTCGCAGGATGTGCTTTCGAGAAGGCACCGGATGATTTCGTGGGGAATGGGGGTCACCAAGCTGCCGATATAGGAAAAAAAGGAGATGGGATACTCCGGGCATTCGATGAACAAAGGTTGCTTGCCCGTGAGCTCGGCGAGTTGCCGCATCATGCTCTCGTAGGACAGTATATCCCGTCCGCCAATATCGAAGGCCCGGCCCCGGGCCGCGGAGGTTTCGAGCGACCCCACGAGGTAGAGAATGACATCGCGGATGCCGATGGGTTGACATTGGGTCGTTGCCCATTTGGGATAAAAAATGAGTTTGAGATTCTGAACCAGGCTCTTCATCATTTCATACGAGGCGCTTCCGGCGCCCACGATGATGGCCGCCCTCAGAATGGTCACGGGGACTTCCCCCTTCATCAGCTCGATGCCCACGTCCGAACGGCTTTTCAGGTGAGCCGAAAGCACGTTGCGCGTATCCCCCAAACCGCCGAGGTAGACGATCCGTTTGACGCCCGCTTCGGCCGCCGCGATGCGGAAATTCCGCGCCGCGCAGATATCCGCCGTCTCGAATTCCTTGCGCCCCAGCATCATGGAATGAATCAAATAATACGCCGCGTCAATGCCGCAAA
>JACQHI010000063.1 GCA_016199105.1 Lentisphaerota bacterium
GTGGAATTCCACTGCGCGCCGATGGAGACGCCGCCGCCAAATCCGGAGACCGCGTTGTCGTTGTCCGTTTGGTCCAGCGGGATCAATCGCGCGATGCCGCCGGTAATCTGGACCTTCGAGGCGTCGTAGCTGTAGTCGGAGGGGTTCCCGAACGTCCAGGTATTGCTGTCGGCCCGGACGGAAACGGCCAGAAAAAGGCAAAGGATCGAAAGGCAAGGGCGGATGCCGGATACCGGATGCCGGATACCGGATGCCGGATGCCGGAACTGACAGAATGCTTTCATGACAGGATTGTTTATAGCATAGCGGGATAAGATAACCAAGCCTGAAAAACACGGAATCAGCCGACAAAAGACAAGGGCGGACCCGCCTGCAATCCGCCCGCGGCGGATAGCGACTGCGGGCAGGGGGCGGAAACTGGAATCCGGAATCCGGAAACCCGATTACACATGTTTCGGCGACGGGACAGGGAGCCGGGCTCGGATCGCCTGGCGGTAATATCCGAGCGTGATCCGGATTTCCGAAGGGCGATTCCTCGCCAGCCAGAGACGCCGGAAGCGCTTCATCAGCGCCGTTTGTTCTCGCGCAAGCGCCACGCGTTCCGCCGGACGCGCCACGGATCCCTGGCCATAGACGGCCAGCTTGCGCGCCGCATGCCTGAGCGTGTCCACGGCGAACACCCAGTACGGCAGAATCTTCAGCGGATCCTCGCCTTTCCGATCCGCATGGGCGGCCAGCACCGCGCGAATCCCGTCGAGTTGTTCCAGAGAGGCGCGACCGAAACCGGCATTGAGTGCCGTCGCCACGGATTCGATGCGGCCATTTTTTGCGAGATAAGCCGTTTTCATTGCATCGAGCGGGAAGACTTTCTTCCCCTTGAACCGTTTGGCGCCGGCAAAGAAAATATGGGTCCAGAAACTTTGGTAATAGCCCGGCACACCGAGATGCGCGATATCGCCCAACCGATCGATCGCGGAGGCCAGCCGCCGGTCGTCCGACCGCAGGAACTCGCGGCAGAACCGTTCGGTAAAGCGCTTCCGATCCGCCCCGGCATTCCAGGATTGTTCGGCGCCGAACAGATACCCGTGCCAGGAATACTCCATGAAATTGTAATGCCCGCCATCGCCCCAGTCGGTGTTGAGCAGGCCTTTCGCGCCGGCTTTCTTCCCGGCCGCGGCGAAACCGGCGATATTGGCGGCGGCTTCGTGCAGGCGCGGGAACAGCGACACCCACGACGACACTCCGGGACAGGCATAAAACTCCAAGCCCGCCTTCTTGAAATCGCGGATGGCCTCGAAGTTCTGATTGAAGTTGTACCCCCAGTCGAGCACGAGCGCATCCCCCGGAATGTCCGGAATCAGTTCGGGATGATGCCGGATGATATCGCCCCAGAACATGACCTGTTTGCCGTATTTGGCCGACAGCTCGCGCAGACGGACGATGTGATTCAAATACACACGCCCCTTGCCCAATTTCCGGCACAACTCATAACTCTGCCCGTATCCCAGGTTCCACGTTTCGTCGCAACAGATATTGAAACGTTTGGAACTGAACAAGGGGAGGAACTCGGCAAACAGCGAATCCAGAAAAGGATAAATTTTCGGGTTGGCCGGCGACAGGCACCAGGCTTTGTTGTGGAGAACCCACGGCGATTTCTGCGCGGCGGGATCCAGGTATTTCCCGATCCCCCAGTCCTCGCACAGCTTGTGATATTCCGGATGCTTCAAGACCGGCCCCATGTGCCCAAACGAAGCCAGCGAAGGGACCAGCTCGATGTGCCGCTCCGCGCAATACGCATCCAGCCGGAGAATGTCCTCCGCCGTCAACGGGGACGCCCCCGTCCCGATTTTGGGATGGCCGCGGAATACGAATGTGTGTTCGATATACAATTGGAGCTGGTTGATCTTGTAGCGGGCCAGGGTGTCCGCCAGTCGGAAGAGCTGTTCCAGCTTCGGTACGCGGCCCCGCGCCACATCGTAGTACACGCCGCGGTCTTCGAAGTCGGGCCAGTCGTCGATCGTCAGCCAGGGCAGACGGCCGGCGGGCGACTGGCGGGCGACCTGAAGAAGGGTTTGAATCCCGTAGAAAACACCGGCGGCCGATGCCCCCTCGATCCTTACGCCGCTCCGATCCACCTCCAGCCGATAGGCATCCCGCCCCGCCTGCAATGCTGAGCGTCCAGCCCCGACCTCTCGGAGAGTCGGGGCGGGCAGGCGCCGTCCCTTGACGATGCACAGCGAGACCGTATCGCGCCCAGCCCCCGGACTCGCGCCGACATTCATTTTTCCAAACACAGGCTCGAGCCGCAGGGCCTCGCGCCACAACACCCCGTCCGAAATACCTACTGTAACGCGGCGCGGCAACACAAAGCGGCCGGCATGAATGCGAACCTGCTTGGGCTGGGGAATGAAAGACAATTTCATAATGGGCTTCTCCTCCGAATGAATGGGGAGACCGTACCGCCCAAGAGGAGCGAAGTCAAGGCGCTGCTCGCAAGCGGCTGCCATTCGCATTATGGAAGAGCAGCGGTCCCGTCATGTCCGCCGTAGCTCCCCGAGCGAAGGCGGAA
>JACQHI010000073.1 GCA_016199105.1 Lentisphaerota bacterium
ATGAACCGCGGCGCGCTCGGTTAGCGCGCCCTACCTAGTACAGCGTTTCCATATCAACATTGCAGTTCTTATGTGTCCCCTAGCCGACATGAAGTCGGCTCTACTGGGTCGATGAATCGGCCCTGCGATGCAGGTAGAGCCGGTTTTACACCGGCTATAGCCATTGCCACATTGTTTTGGAATCGATCTACTAGAACCTACCACCCAACACCCATCACCTATAACCCCTCATCACCTTCCGGACCAGCGCAACCTTCAGCCATTCCACCCGCCGCGCCCAGGCGATCCGGAAACGCCCCGCCAGATGCCACCCCCACAACCGCAGACAGCGCGCCGGTTCCGGCCCCCCCTTCAGGCTCTCGCGGGCGGCGGGAACCAGACGGTAGAGCAGCGCCTGCTTGAACGACCGTCCGATTTCCGCGCCGTCCACATCACAGCGCCGTGTCATGACTGTTTTCAACTGGCTCATAGACCCTTGATGAAATTCTTTAACCGATGGCTGAAAGTGACTCCAGCATAAAGTAGATAAAACATGAGCCGCACAAACGGGATCGCGGCCGGTGGCAGATCCCACAGGCGCTTGAGTTTCCAGCTCACTTTCGCCGGAGGTTTGTGCGCGCCGTCAAAATCGTCGAAATGGACCTTCCACCGCAGGGACTCGACTTCCGAGGCCCGCGGAAACGCCAGGCGCGCCGCCAGCAGATGGTTCAGCCAGGGGCGGACGTCCTCGGACGAATACCCCAGGACGGTCACGCCCGCCGCATACTGTTCCGCCGCGTCCAACAGGCCCTGCTGCAAAGGCGCGAAATAACGATCCTGCTCCATCTCTTCGCTGCGCTTGGGGTCGTCATCCGGATACAGCACAGGACTCACGCGCCCCGCTTTCTCCTCATAACCCGCCGTACCGCCATGCGGCGCCCGGCAGGACTCCTCGATGACGTCCAGTGCGAACGTGACCAGGCTGCTGTAAAATTCGAAGCGCTCCCCGTCGAACAGGAAGCCCGTCACCGTGTTGTCCGGTTGGGTTGGAAAGGGAATGCCCCGCGTGGCGCCGAACAGAAAGCCGTGAAAACGGGGCTTGTCCGGCCGATGCCGGACCGCCTCATACAAAAAACGCTGGATCGTGCCCAGCCACCCCATGTCCACCACCGCCACGTCCGGCGCCTCGAAGAAGCGCTCCTGCTCCAGGTAGCGCTCCAGGAGCCGCCCGCGGGGCGCCGTCTGACGGCGGATTTCGGACTGGAACTCCGGATCGGACAACAGCGCGTCCAGCGCCTGGCGGTTCTCCATCGTCCAGTCCGGATAGATGGAATTCAACGCCGTTTCCGGGGTCAGGCGGAACCGGGCCAGGTGCGGGATCAGCGGCGCCAGATCGAGCCCGAATATCCGGGCCATATCCCGCATATCGCGATTGCCCGGCGGCAGCAGGGACAGGTACACATTCGCGTGCGTCAAACCCTGTTGCGCGCAGGTGGCGCCCGCCAACGCGAATCGGCTGACATACAGGTAGCGAACCTCCGGCGCGTCGCCGGCCGGAAAAAGCAGGGGCGCCAGCCGTTCCCAGACCTTCAGAAACGTGCCGCCCTCCCGCGAGAAGAAGTAAAGCCGATGCAGCTTCCGGGCCCGTGCCTGCTCGGCCAGGTACTGGACAAAGGCGCAGATGAGCGGCCCGAAAAAATTCCTTCCATGAATATAAAGAGGATCCCGCGGCTCGTTTTCCGCCTCCAGCGGCAGCATGAACTGCTGCAGGAGCCGGCCCTTCCAGAACGGGGATGCGCCCGCGGCGGCCTCGTACCGGCGATAGACCGACTTCCGGAATTTCTCGTCGTCATCGTTCAATAAAACGGCGTGAAGGCCGGCCGCCTCGGCGCGCAGCCCGTCGGAGACCGCGTTGTCGCCGATATGCAGCCAACGGGCCGGCTCATAGCCCTGCTCCCGGATCAGGCGCGCATAACCGGCGCCGGACGCCTTGGCGTGAAAGGTGTCGGCCGACGACACCACCAGATCCACGTCCCGCAACACCCCGGCGCGATCCATCAGGCGGCGGACATGCTCCGACGGCAGGTACATATCGGTCATGACGACGATGGTTTTGCCCTGCTGATGGAGGCGTTGAACCATGTCCGCGATGGCCGGGCGGGCGACCAGCACGCGGCTTTCCAGGTCCAGCTCGTAGTCCGTGACCCGGCGCAGTTCCTCCGCCACGTTTTCCTTCCGGAACACCGCCTTGAGCATGCCCGTCATGAAATCCGGATACCGCGCCTCGGCGTCCGGGAAGGCCGCCCGGTTCCGTTCCCGTTGGGCCTTCTCGTGGAGATCGCGCAGCGCCTGGACCTCCTCCCAGCGGATGGCGTGGCCCGCCCGTTCCGCGGCCATTGCCACGAAGCGGGCCACGGCGGGCTTCAGGGAATCCGGGTCGGCCACCCGCCGGACGAGGAGCGTGTCGAACAGGTCCAGGGACACGACGGAGAAACGGGGCGCGATTTTCTCCACATGCCGGACCAGCGACTGCGCGCTGGAAAACGTTGAAAGCATTCAAGGACGGTATCACGACCGGGCCGGGCGGGGGAATCAAAAAAACGAACGCCATCAGGGCGGGAATCCTGCCGCGCAGATAGCTCAGGCAGATCTCATAAATGAACAACCACCATGTCGGGACTGGCCTCGGCCAGGATGCAGGCAATCATCCCGTGTCCATATTGGATTCCAAACCCCACGGTTTAACCCAAATCATGGGGCATTTGTGTTCCAGTCCGACCTTGAAAACGGCGCGTTCCATGGGCGAGAGGAATCCGGAGATAATGGCCTCACCCGGTTTGAGCGGCAACTTGACCTGCAAGGCAGACTGCCCGCGCGAGGCAAGAAAACCCAGTTTGGGCGCGTCCAGCAGCGCCTTGTTGCCGAGGTATTGCGGTTCGCCGCAATTCATCACGGCCTGATAATTCTGCGGGTTGAACCGGATGTAATTGCGGATGTTGGCTCGGGCGACATCATCGCGCGCCCTGACCTCGTAAAACCGGCCCTGCCACACATTTTCACCCACCGCCCGCGTGACGGCGCCCTTGTACGACCGCACGATGGTCGGCACCGACCCTGCCACCGGTTTGCCGAATGTTTCCAGAGGGCCCCGGCCTGCCGTGGCCCTGTCGAGAAGGCACAGCAACCCATGCACATGGTTGGGCATCACGACGTGTTCGTCCACGACGGCACGCGGGAAATGGGCCGGGATTTCGCGCCAGAACCTGTCGGCCACGGTTCCTGCGACATTCAGCGCCATCCGGCCGTTCACGACGGTTCCGAAGGCGGATTTCATCCCCTTTGTGCAAATCGTGAGGAAATACCAGCCGGGGCTGGTGAAATCCCAGCCCTGCATGCGGAGGTTCTTGCGACGGGGTGAGGTCTCGATGATATTTGCCTGGTTGTTTCGCATGGCAACAGTCACCGCGCCCACGGGAATGACGACAGCGAGAGAGGAATAATACGAGGATCGGTCACGGGCGCAAGGCCCTGTTCCAACGAACGAAGCAGCCGGGTAAAAGGCCAGCGCCGGAAGACAGGGGCCTGCAGCGTTTTTCCGCCCGTCCACCACGGATTCACAGAGCGGATATTTTCGGCCAGTTCCAGTGAAAAGGGACACTGAGTGGATTGCATGGGGCCACGGTACACCCCTGGTAACGAAAATCAACCCTGGTGTGATCCGGGGCACTGAAGGGGGGCGATGGAGCCGCAGCTCCGGCGCCTTCCCTCGAGGCCAAAACTTTGAAATTGAACCGAACCTCGTAAGAGGTAGACTGATGCCGAATTGAAAACAGGTGCACCCCGGATATCTGTCATGAGCAAAACCGAAGACGCCGACCGGAAAACCCTCGCATTGGGTTCAGGATGCGGTCGAGAGGGGGCGGTGACCGCGCGGATGCTGGCGATCGGGTCCCTGCTGGCGATGGCGATCCTCATCGGGCTGCTCGTCCGGAAGCCGGAACCGCGGCCTTTGGCGCCGGCCCCCCTGGTCGTTTACTGCGCGGCGGGGATCAAGCCGCCGGTCGAGGCCGTCGCGCGGGAGTACGAGCAGGCCACTGGCGTGCCGATTCAGTTGCAATACGGCGGCTCGGGCACGCTGCTGAGCAACATCCGCGTGGCCAAGCGGGGCGATTTGTTCCTGGCCGCTGACGAGAGTTATATCGCCGCGGCGCGCGGGTTCGAGCTGCTCGACGAAGCGATTCCACTGGCGCGACAGCGTCCGGTCATCGCCGTCGCCAGGGGCAATCCCCTCCGCATCCGGTCGCTGGAGGACTTGTGGCGCGGCGACGTGCGCGTGGAACTGGCCAATCCCGACGCGACCTCCATCGGGCGCACGGTCCGGGAGTTGCTGCGGAACGCGGGACAGTGGGCGGAAGCGGAAAAACACATCACCGTCTTCAAGCCGACCGTCAACGAAGTGGCCAACGACGTGAAGATCGGCGCGGTGGACGCCGGCATCGTTTGGGACGCCACTGCCCGCCAGTATCCGGAGCTGGAGTTCGTGAGGGTTCCGCTGTTCGACACGGCCATGGAGACCGTCAGCATCGGCGTGCTGAAGTTCTCGCGACAGCCGGCAGCGGCCTTGCGGTTCGCGCGTTATCTCGGGGCGCGGGACAAGGGGTTGCGGCAATTCGCAAAGCATGCCTATGAGCCGGTGGACGGCGACCCATGGGCGGAAACGCCGGAGATCACGCTGTTCAGCGGCGCCATGCTGCGGCCCGCCATCGAGATGACGCTGAAGACATTCGAAGGCCGTGAAGGCTGCCGGATCACGACGGTCTATAACGGCTGCGGCATCCTGACGGCCCAGATGAAGACGGGGGAGCGGCCCGACGGCTATTTCGCCTGCGACGTGTCGTTCATGAAACAAGTGGCCGATCTGTATCTCGATTCCGTGGAAGTGGTGAACAACGACCTGATGATCATTGTGCAAAAGGGCAACCCGCGCGGCATCCGCACCGTGGCGGACCTGCTGAAGCCCGGCTTGCGCGTCGGTCTGCCGCACCACGAGAAATCCGCCATGGGCCATATCGCCTGGAAGCTGCTGACGCAAATGAAGGTGTACGACGCGCTGGACCCGAACTTGAAGGTGGAGTCGCCCACGGGCGATTTTCTCATCAATCAAATCCGGACCGGCTCGCTTGACGCCATCCTCGCCTGCCACAGCAATTTTGTCACGGTGCGCGATGTCCTGGACGCGATCCCCATCGAGCATCCGTTGGCGCACATGAC
>JACQHI010000074.1 GCA_016199105.1 Lentisphaerota bacterium
ACAGCCCAGGGCAACGCCCTGGGGAACAATATGATATGAGTTCCGGTGCACACTGAAAGGGTGCAAACCCCATTTTGTTAGTTTGACGCGTATGCGCGTCTGGCAGGATCGGCCAGGGAATCGGGACCCACGTAGGTCCCAGTTCTAACTGGGACCTCAGAGTTGTTCGTCGGCATGGTCATGGACATCTTCACCAGCCCCCTCAACCACACCAATGAACCATCCGCTACGGGGGCAAAAAGTAGCGCTCGATTGTTCGGCCCTATTGGAGTTCTTTAATGTCACCCAAGGTTTCGTCGCAGAGCCTGTGCCATGCCATCATGATTGCATGCCGCTTGCCTCGTACGATCGCCTGCGGGTCTTGTCCCGATTGAACAAGTTGTCCAGCTCGCTGGGTGTTTCCGTCGGATCCTACTACAAGCCAGAGGATAGTAAAAAAAGGAGCCAAGGCGAGTTTAAGACGCAGACTGAATCGTGTCATGTGAAGCGCGCAGATCAGGATCACGCTCAAGGAGTACATTGTCCCGGCGAATAAAAACATGTTTCTGAAATCGTTCGGCGTGACGCGAGAGTCATATCCGATGTTGGCGGTTCCCCCGACAACAAACGCAAGAATATGAAACTTCAGTATCCAAAAGGCCTTGAGGATTGTTCGTCCAAAGCCGTGGACGTCTTCGGAGGCCGAGAGTGTGAGCATCAGATACCAGGCAGACGTGAAACCGAAGACCACGTATAACGCTATCGTTCCGGCGAAAAGACAGCCGCCGCCCCAATCGGTGTTCCCTTGCAGGAAGATGTGTCGTTCGAGGTGACCGTGTATTTCTGGGGGTTCGTAAATGAACATGCCGACAGCAATGGCAACGATCAGTCCTTGCGGAATGATCATGAGGGGACCGGTCAGCAGTCTGGGAGCTCCTTGACGCGGCATGTGCGCGCCAAGCCATATGCAGAAAGGATAGAGCAAAAGCATGCCTATGACGCCCGCACCCATCCACAGCCACGGCCACGACACTGACTGTTTGCCGTCAGTCAATGAGGCCGTGAAAGTTGGCGAGGGCATGAAGTTAAGCCCTATCAGCAAAATTGCGAGGTAGAGCAAAATGCCCTTTAGATTTGGCTTAATCCATGTGGCTGTCATGTATTCTCTTTGGTCAACGACCGGGGTCATGGCACCGAGCCCTCGCCGCGGCGGGTAGGGCGAACCCTTGCTACTCTGCGAAATAAGCCTTCGCTACGAAGCACGAGCCGGGTGAGCCGCTCTTCATCTCATCAGACGGCTCGGCAGGGACGTCTCGCCCTACCACGATTGAAACTCTTATTGGTCCAACCCCCAGCCGGTGTGTGGCATATAGAGCTCAGCCCAGCGTCTCGCCGTTGGAGGCAATGACGTCCCGGTACCAGGCGGCGGAATCCTTGGGGATGCGTTGCTGCGTGGGATAATCCACATAGACGAGGCCGAACCGCTCCTGATAGCCTTCGGCCCACTCGAAATTGTCCAGGATGGACCACTGGAAATAGCCCGCCACTCCGATCCCTTCGTCGTAGGCCCGGCGCAATTCCCGCAGATACCGCTTCAGATAATCGATGCGGAGCGAATCGTGCACCTGGCCGTCCAACTGCACCCAGTCGGGACTCGACATGCCGCTTTCGGTGATGAAAATCGGCAGTTGGTACCGTTCCCAGTAAAAGCGCGGACCCCAATACAGGGCCTCGGGCGTCACCGGCCACTTGAACGCCGTCACCGGCTTGCCCACCGGATGCTTCAGCAGCTCCGGCTTGCCGTTTTTCCCCTGGCGCACCGGCGTGCCCTGGTAAATGTTGACGCCGAAGAAATCCAAAGGCTGACAGATCGTCGCCAGGTCGTTTTTCCCGATCTTCGGCACATCCCGCCCGAACACCTTGAGGCCGTCTTCCGGATACCGCCCCTTGAATATCGGCTCCAGCCACCAGGCATTGCCCCAAAGTTGTTTGGCCGTGACGGAAAACATCGCTGTCCGCGCGGCGGCCACGTCCGCCTGGCTTTCCGAGGCCGGGTAAAACGTGGACCCGAAGGCGGCCAGCCCGACGCGAGCCGGTTTCGGCGTGGCCGCGCGGATGGCCTGAACGGCCTTGCCGTGCGCCAACAGCATATGATGCACGCCCTTCAAGAGCGTTTTGAAATTCCATGTATCGCCCGGCGCGTGCTGCCCATCCGCATGGCCCAGGATCATGAACACCTGGGGCTCGTTCAGCGTCATCCAGATGCGCACCCGGTCCCCCAGCCGGCGCACCATCACGCCGGCATACTCGGCGAACCAATCCGACGCCGCGGGGTTCAGCCAGCCCCCGCGCTTGTACAGGGCCAGGGGATAATCCCAGTGAAACAGCGTGACATACGGCTCGATGCCGGCCTCCAGCAGGGCATCCAGCAGGCGGTCATAAAAGGCCAGACCTTTCGGGTTGACGGCGCCGCGGCCGCGCGGCAGCACACGCGGCCAGGATACGGACAGCCGGTAGGCGTGAAGCCCGAGCCCCTTCATCAGGGCCACATCGTCACGGTACCGATGATAATGGTCGCAAGCGATGTCGCCGGTATGCCCGTTTTTGATCGCGCCCGGTTTCCGGCAGAAGGCGTCCCAGACCGACGGCCCTTTTCCGTCCTCCTTCGCCGCGCCCTCGATCTGATAGGCCGCCGCCGCCGCCCCCCATACGAAATGTTTCGGGAAACTCATACCGTCCTCCTTGTTTCCTATCCGAATATGTTGTAGGCCGACCCTGTGTGGCCGGCGCGCTGGGGACATAGCCCCGGCCTACTCCCTTTGCCATAAGCCCAGCGCGGGGTTGGAAATATAAAAAATCGTCTCGCCGTCCGGCATCGTATTGAAACCGTCCTTCAGCCGGTCCGGCGGATAGCGCGTCAGCATGGCGGACAGGTCCGCGGTCCGGTAATTCACCGCTTCGAGGTCCGCCCGTTTCAAACCACCCGGCGCATAGGTGATCGTGAACCGTCCCTCGCTGGACCCGTGGATGAGATGGGCGGCGGCGCCCAGCGCCCCGCGCAATTCGGCGTCCTGCTCCACCGCCTTGAGCGTGGCCGGCGTGCCGCGATAGCCGTAACGCCGGATCATGCGTTCGTTGATTTCCGCCTCGCCGAATTCCACCAGGCCGGGCGCAAGGATCAGGAGCTCGCCGCCGTCGGCGATCGCCATGCGCGTCCGGTACACGGCCTTGTTGCCCAGCCACGTGCTCTTGAACTCGCCCGGATCCAGATAGACAACCACCTTGTTCAGCGGCTTCACACGGACAATGTTGACCTGCCGGCTGAGCGCGGCCGCCTGCGCATAGGCCTGGCGGTCGTTGCCGGCGAACAGGCCGCGTGTGACCAGTTCGCCGTTCCCGTTCTTCGACCGCACGGTGGAAACGTAGACGATGGGCAGATGCTTCAGAAACCGGTCTTCCGCCTCGTCGAGCAGGGTTCGCACCGGACTTTCGCTGCGCCCCATCAACTTCTCCATATCGCACACGGCGCCGAGAAAATGGCTCTTGTTGATCGTGTCCGGTCCGGCCGTGCCCACGAGAATGTTCTTGTTCCCGCCGGCCATGCCGATGACCTCATGCGGCACCACCTGCCCCACGGAAACGATGCCGTCGAAACCGCCCTCCGCCAGCAGCGC
>JACQHI010000018.1 GCA_016199105.1 Lentisphaerota bacterium
GCGGAGGTCCTCGAGGGGCTGTGCCGGAATTTCAGCGTGCATGCGGCGGGCGTGGTGATCTCGCGCCAACCGCTGGCGAATATCCTCCCCCTCACGCGCGACAAGGACGGGGAAATCCTGACCCAATTCGGCAAGGACGAGGTCGAAGAACTCGGACTCCTGAAGGCGGATTTTCTGGGGCTGCGGACCCTGACGGTCATGCGGGAAGCTGTGGAACTCATCCGGAAGACGAAGGGCGAAACCGTCGAGGTGGACGCCTTGCCCATGGATGACGATGACGCGTTTGCCTTGCTCCGGCGCGGGGATTCGGTCGGCGTGTTCCAGCTAGAAAGTCCCGGCATGCGCGACCTGCTGCGGCGGTTCAGCATGGACCGGATCGAGGATCTCATCGCGATGGTGGCGCTCTACCGGCCCGGCCCGATGGACTGGATTGACGACTACGTGGCCCGGAAAACGACCGGGAGCCGGGTTCACTACGACCATCCTCTGCTGGAGCCCATTCTGAAGGAAACCTACGGCATCATGCTCTATCAGGAGCAGGTCCAGCAGTCCGCGCGGGTGCTGGCCGGCTATTCGTTGGGGGAAGGGGACGTGCTTCGGCGCGCCATGGGCAAGAAGCAGGCGGATGTCATGGAGAAGGAGCGCGAAAAATTCGTCAAGGGCTGCAAGAAGACCAACGGGATCCCCGCCGATAAGGCGGAGGAGATTTTCAACAATATCGCGAAATTCGCCGGCTACGGCTTCAACAAGTCGCACGCCTCCGGTTACGCGATCATCGCCTATCAGACCGCCTATCTGAAGGCGCATTATCCCGAAGAGTTCATGGCGGCCCTGATTTCCAGCGAAATCGGGAACACCGATAAATTGCCCGTGTTCCTCAACGAAGCCCGGTCCATGGGCCTCGATATCCTTCCGCCCGATGTCAACGCCAGCCGGATCCGCTTTCAACCCCTCGAGAACGCCATTCGTTACGGCCTGGCCGGAATCAAGAACGTCGGGGAGGGCGCCGCGGAGGAGATTGTAAAGGAACGGGAGGCCCACGGCCCCTACGCCGGGTTCGGCGATTTCTGTGCGCGGGTGAATCTGAAGGCGGTGAATCGGAAGGTGTTGGAAACGCTGATCCGTTGCGGCGCTTTCGACTCCTGCGGCCCGCATCGCGCCCAGTTGTTCGGCAACATCGACGTGGTCCTGGCGCGGGCGGCGGCGGAGAAACGCGACCGGGAAACCGGGCAGGGCAACCTGTTCGCGGCGATGGAACCGGCGGACGCCAAAGCGGGCGCGGATGAGGATCTCCCGCGCATCAAGCCCTGGCATGAAAACGAGCAGCTTGCCGCCGAACGGGAACTCCTGGGTATTTATATGAGCGGCCATCCGCTGGTCCAGCACGAGAAACTTCTGCAACGCTATTGCCTGCACACGCTCTCGGACCTGGGCGCCCTCACGGAAAAAACCGAAACCCGGATCGGGGGCATTGTGGCGTCCGTGCACATCAAGGAGACCAAGAAGGAACGCAAGGGGGCCAATGGCCAGGTCGAACGCGTGGAGCCCCGGAAGTTCGCCATCGCGCGGATCGAGGATATGGAGGGCGCCATCGAGGCCGTGCTGTTCCCGGACGCCTACGAGGAATATGGCGGCCGGCTGCTCGAGGGAACGCCGGTGCTGCTGTGCGGCGACGTGCCGGTGGGCGAGGAGACGCTGAAAATGTATGTGCGCGAGGTCTATCCCCTGGAGCAGGCGCCTGAGTTTTTTTCGGAACGCGTCAGCATCCACCTCACGGCCGCGGGGCTGACGGATACCCTTCTGGATCAGGTGACGGCCATTCTGCAGCGCCATCCCGGCCGCATTCCCGTTTTCTTCTGCCTGAAATTTCCCGGCGGCGAAGAGGTGTTCCTGGATTCCGACCGCGCCTTTCACGTGGTGCCGCGGGATGCCCTGATCCATGAGATCGAACAGCTCCTCGGCGAAAACAGCCTCTACGTGGCCCCCATCAAAAAAGCCTGCCGGAAAAACCCCGAGCGCCGCTACAACGGCAACTACCGCCGGAATTAAGTTCGGCTGTGAGAAAGAGAATGTTGAATAATGAGACCCCAACCCGAATATTCACTTCTCCGCAATGAATAGATCTATCGAGAATAAAGAACTTGAGAAAAGTCTTGTTGTCTCGTTATTTCGTTCGTTTGGTGTTTGTCTCTTCGTGTTTATTTTGTTCAGCATTGCACTGGGTTCTAATGCCCTTCCTAATGATGAAGTATCATGGCGAGTTCCGCCTTTGGTAGCCTTACTGATTACGGTCCTTTTCATTTTGTGTTTGATGTGGTTCATTGTCGCTTTAGCAAGGCTCATCCGTTTTCTATTTCGGCGTGACTTTCTCGCAGGCGCGCGAGGCCCTTTGAATAAAGAATAGCGAGTTGGTGGAAGCGGTGAAGGTGTCCGGGGAATCGGGATCGGGAATGCGGGGTAAACGGTTGAGAAGAGGGGGCATAATGGTCCTTGGCTTGCGGTTCACGCGATGGTCATAAGGGCCGTTTCCCATCAGGGAGCAGGGAACGGATGTAATCCCCTCCCTGTGGCCGTCGGTGTCAACCGGTGGCTCCGGGGTGGGAAAGATGCCACGTCCTCATGGACGCAGCCACGGGAACA
>JACQHI010000067.1 GCA_016199105.1 Lentisphaerota bacterium
ATATAGGGCATTGTTGTTTCCCCTTGAGTGTATGCGCCCAGTTAAATCACCAACCACCGGCAGAGCCGGTGGTTGGTGATTTGCCAATTCATTCGCAGAAGGCTACGGCGGGCCTGCGGGAAAGGCGAGCGAAAACGATTCCTCAGTCGTCGTCCGCATTGACATGCCGGGCGGCATTTCATAAGGTGCTGCCGTTATGACATTTATTGGACAGTTTTTCCAGGAGGCGGTGGACATCCTCGGCCGGTTGCCGGCCCCTCCCATCGAAAAGACGGTGGAGGTCCTTGCCCGGGTGCGGACGGCCGGCGGACGCGTCTTCGTGTTGGGCGTGGGGGGGAGCGCGGCGGCGGCCTCCCATTTCGTGAACGATCTCCGCAAATTGACCGCCATCGAGGCCTACGCGCCGACGGATAACGTTTCCGAACTGACCGCCCGGATCAATGACGAGGGATGGGCCTCCTGTTTCGAAGGCTGGTTGAAGGGAAGCCGCCTGTGTGCGAAGGACGCCATCTTCATCTTTTCCGTGGGCGGCGGGGATCTGGAGAAAAACATCAGCCCCAATCTGGTGCGGGCGATTCAATGCGCCAAGACGGTCGGGGCGGCCATCCTGGGCGTGGTCGGGCGCGATGGCGGCTACACGGCGAAAACGGCCGACGCCTGCGTGGTGATCCCGGTGGTGAATCCCGACCATGTGACCCCGCATACCGAATCCTTCCATTCCCTGATCGGCCATCTGCTGGTGACGCATCCGAAACTGAAGGCCGCGCCGGCAAAATGGGAAGCGACCGAAAAAGCCAAGGCGTAAACAGTGTCGAACCGGAAACCATTGTCGGCGCCGCGCAAGGCCGTCTTCATCGACCGGGACGGGACGTTGAACGAAATGGTCTATGACGAGACCCACGGGCTGATGGATTCGCCCCGGCGGCCGGAGCAGGTGCGGCTGATGCCGCACGCGGCGGAATTCCTCCGGGGGGTCAAGGCGCTTGGGTATCTGGCGATCGTGGTCACGAACCAGCCGGGCCTGGCCAAGGGGACCTTGTCGGAACGCGAGCTGCGGTCGGTTCACGCGCGGCTGGCGAAGCTCTTGAAGGCCGGGGGGGCGGCGTGGGACGACCTGCGCTATTGTCCGCATCATCCGACGGGCGCGCCGGGCCTGCCCGCCATAGTCCCGACCTCTCGGAGAGTCGGGACGACGGCGGGCGGGCTCCGAAACTATATCGGTCCCTGCGATTGCCGGAAACCCAAGCCGGGCCTGCTGCTGCGGGCGGCGGAGGATTTTGCCGTGGATTTGCGCGCGTCCTGGATGGTGGGCGATGGACTTATCGACGTGCAGGCGGGCCGTCGGGCGGGTTGCCGGTCCATCCTGTTCACGACCCTGAAGGTCCGGCAGGCGGAACGTTTTTTCGAATTGGAGAAGGGGTGCCCGGATTATATCGCGCCGGATTTGAACGCGGCGCTGGCCATCATCCGGAAGAATGCACCCTGAAGGGGTGCAAGTCGACAGCCCAGGGTGAAACCCTGGGACACGAGGCAAGGCCCCGTGGGATGGAGAGAAAGATAAAATATTGAATCATGAGTAGCGAACAGAAAAAGACGATTTCGATCGTGGTGCCGTTCCTGAACGAGCGGGAAAACCTGCCGTTGCTCTACGAGCGGCTCGTCCGCGTTTTCGAGCAACAGCCGGAAGACTGGGAGCTGATCCTGGTGGACGATGGGAGCACGGACGGCTCGGCGCGCTGGGGGGCGGACACGGCGGGCGCCGATCCGCGGGTGAAGCTGCTGCGGCTGTCGCGGAATTTCGGGCACCAGATCGCCATCACGGCGGGCATGGATGTTTCCTCCGGCGATGCCGTGGTCATCATGGACGCGGATCTCCAGGACCCGCCGGAAGTCGTGGCCGAGCTCCTGGCCGCCTGGCGCGAGGGCGGCGACGTGGTGTATGCCGTGCGGAAGCATCGGGAAGGCGAAACCTGGCTCAAGAAAACGCTGGCCGCCGGCTTTTACCGGGTGTTCCACAATCTGGCGAAAATCCAGGTGCCCATGAACACGGGCGATTTCCGGCTGGTGGACCGCAAGGTCGTGGCGGCGTTGCGGGAAGTGCGGGAACTGCACCGCTTCATGCGCGGCCTGACCTGCTGGGTCGGGTTTCGCCAGAAGGCGGTCCTCTACGACCGGGCGGCGAGGAATGCCGGGGTCACGAAGTATCCGGTCTGGAAGTCGCTGAATCTGGCGTGGGACGCCCTGACGTCTTTTTCCGGACGCCCCTTGCGCTGGATCACCGGCATGGGGGTGCTGGTGTCGGTGCTGGGACTTCTGATGGCCGTGGTGCTGGTGGTGGATCGTTACCTGCATCCGGATCGCTTCGAAAAGGGCTGGGCTTCGCTCGCGGCGATTATACTGGTGTTGGGCGGCTTGCAGTTGATCAGTATCGGATTGGTGGGGCAGTATGTCAGCCGTATCTTCGAGGAATCGAAGAAGCGTCCCCTCTATTTCGTTCAGGAACGGATTGGCCGGTTCAACACCCACAACGACTGAGTATGGAAAAACTCACGCTCTCATACTGGCGCAACCGGCCGGCCGTCGTTCATTTTGCAACCGACACCCTGATTCTCATTCTCTCGAGCGGGCTCACCGGTATCGTATTCCTGTTTTTCCACGTGTGCATGGGCCGGTTGATGGGGGATTATGATTATGCGATCGTGGTCGCACTCCTGGGGTTGGTAAACGTTCTGAACGTGCCTTCCAGCGCCGTGCAAATTGCCATGGCCCGGTTTGTGGCCGAATACACCCATCGAAACGCGGCGGAACTCTGGGTGACAGTAGCCCGGCGCATGGCCGCCCGTCTGGGGATATTGGGCACCCTGGCTTTCGTCTTCTGGTGTGCGGCGGCGATCTTCCTGAAACCGTTTCTAAAGGCGCCGTCCGTCATGAGCCTCTGGATGGTGGGGCTGACGGCCTTCGTCTGTCTTTTTGTGCCGGTGCTGAGCGGCGTCCTGCAGGGAGGGCGGCGGTTCGGCTGGATGGCGGCCTCCGGGCTGAGTTCAGCGGTGGTGCGGTTGCTGTTAAGCGTTTTGATCGTGATAGTCGGGGGCGGCATCAGCCCGGTGATCGGCGCGGTGACCGCCGGTGTGGGGGTCGGCCTGCTGGTGGCCTACTTTCCGATTCGGCCGGTGTTGTCGGCGGTGTCGTCCATCAAGGATTTTTCGCTTGATCATGTGTACCGCTACTTCTGGCCCGTGATGCTGGGGCAGGGGGCGTTGTTTCTGCTGTTGAATGCGGACCTGATTCTCTCCCCCCGGTTCCTCTCGAAGGAGGAGCTGTCGGCCTACGGGAAAGCGGCCATGCTGGCGCGGTCGATTCTTTTCCTTCCGTTGCCGGTCGTCATTGCCATGTTTCCCCGGGCGGTAACGTCGTCGCACGTGGGGCTGATTCTTGGGCCGGTTATTTTTTCTCTCGCGGTGTCGGTGGCCGCCGCCGCGTTCGTTTCATGGGCGCCCGCCCTGCCCATGAACCTGATGTACGGTGTCGATGATCCCCTTCACCTCCACCTGGTGAGCCTGTATGTCTGGGCGGTGATTCCGCTGGGGCTGGTGCAGATTCTGGCCAACTATCTCTGGGCTCGGCAACGGGAAATCCAGAGCCTGTGGCTTCTGCCGATTTCGGGGCTTTTTGTGCTGGGATTATTCCTGTTTCACCGGACTCCGGAACAGATGATCGCGTGCATTGGCGTGGGCGGTTTGTGCATTCTGGCCCTCCTGACAATTCTCGTCTTGAAAATCCCCAAACATGCAGAACCTCAACCCAGTCCCGCCTGATCCCGGACGCATCCTGGTCCTGGCCCTGGCCGGAATCGGAGATACGCTCATGACGACGCCGCTCCTGCGGGAACTGCGCGCGGCGTTTCCCAAGGCCGTCATCGATGTTTTGGTCATTCAGAACAGCGCCTGCCGCGACATCCTGGCCGGGAACCCGAATGTCAACGAGGTGATCTACCGGAATTTTCTTTCCGAGGGACGGTGGCGGTGTCTGGCTTTCTGCCTGGAGTTGCGGCGCCGCCGTTATGACGTGTCGATTTCGACTTTTCCGCAGAACCGGCTGGCCTACAACGCCATTGCCCGGCTCATCGGCGCGAACGCGCGCCTGGGCTTCGACTATCGGATCCGGTGCGGCGGGCTGGAACGGATACTGCTCACCCATCGGATTGCCGAGCAGCCGGACGTTCACGTGGTGGATCATAACCTGCGGATCCTGCCGGAGCTTTTTTGCCGGCCCCTCGCGTGCCGGCCGCATCGGCTCGAAGTGATTCTCTCGGAGGAACACCGGCGCTTTGCCGACCGCTGGCTGGCCGACCGGAAGCCGGCCGGGAAGGCGCTTATCGGGTTCCATCCCGGCTCCGGCACGACCAAGAACCTGGTTCTCAAACGGTGGGGGGCTGAAAAATGGGTGGCGCTGGCCGTCGCCCTGGCGGAACAGTCCGACCGGGTCATCGTGTTGTTTGGCGGGGCGGACGAACGGGCGCTTTTGGACGAGATCCGGCGCCGCGCCGGTCTGTCTTCGGAAACCTTGCAAATTGCGGAGACTCCATCTATCCTGAGTGCCGCTGCGTTGATCAGCCGCATGGACTGTTTCGTCTGCTGCGATTCGCTCATGACGCACCTGGCGGCGGCGCTCGCGGTTCCGTCGGTCGTGATTTACGGGCCCACGGCGGAATCGGCCACCCATCCGTATGGGGCGCCGTATCGCGCGGTGAAAACCGGAATCTACTGCAGTCCGTGCTATGGATTTTCGAAGCATGGGATCCGGTGTACGAATGCCGTTTTTATGCTGTGTTTGAAGGGCGTGACGCCCGTCATGGTGAAGGAGACCGTCGAGGCGATGCTGGTGAGTCGGGGCGGGTAGATAAATGCCTGATGCATGGGAATTTCAATCCGAGTAGGTTGCGCTCCCCGCTCCAGAGCGGGGCAAGCGCCGAGTTTACCCCGCATGGCGGGGCGCGCCGTTTCCGAAGCGACCACGGCGGTTTCGGCGAAACCGCCCTACCTGTGAACAGTCGCCGCCTTAGGCGGCCTAATTTGTGTTGGCGAGTGAGGCTGTGATGGATGCCCAGGTCAGCCGTTTTGAATGGTATGGAGTCCTCCTGCTGGTGGTGGCGGCCGCATTTTTGCGGTTTTACGAGCTTGGGCGCATGGATACCCGGGGGGACGAGGTGGAACTCCTGGAGTTCATGCAGGCGAAATACCAGCCGGCGCAGTATTGGAATTTCACGTGGGAAGCCTTCAAGACGAACCGACAAATGCCCCTACCGCGCGTGTCCACGTGCGCCCTCATCCGCCTTTTCCGCATGGACGATTCGCTCATCGCCATCCGCCTGCCGTTTGCCGTCATCGGGACGCTCACCATCCCCGCTCTTTTCCTGCTGGGTTTGTACTTGGGCCATAAACGGCTGGCCTGGACACTGGCCGCCCTTGGCGCCATCAATCCCTATAACATATTCTGGGCGCGTTTCGCTCATGTCTATGCCTTTCCCATGCTGTTCGTGACGCTCACCGTGGCTTTTTTTGCGGCAATCCTGCGGTCCGTTTCCCGGGGGGAAATGCCGCAGCGGAAGCACCTCGTTCTGGCCGCCCTTTCTTCGATCCTGGCCGCCTATTCCCATATGTCCACCTGGCCGGCGGTG
>JACQHI010000068.1 GCA_016199105.1 Lentisphaerota bacterium
CCTCACGGGAGGGCGAGCGTCCACGCGAGCCGTACCCGCAAGGAGTTTTGCAAGAGGCTCGAAAGTTCTGCAAATAAATGTTTCTTCGCGAACTTCGCGATCTTTTGTTGAAATTCTTAAACAACTTTTTTTATCGCGGTTTCTGATGTATCAGGCGTTATCAGTCGCAAAAAGAGCTTGCGGTCGGGAGGTTGCCCGACATAATGAAATTTCATTTTTGGATGAAAAAACCATGTCGGAAACTCCTAAAACACTGGATTGGCGGGACGTTGACCTGTCCAGGTATTGCAATACCTGGTGGAGTCCCGGCCGGAGTCAGCGCATCATTTCGCTCTGGCGGTTGTTCGGCATGCCCCTGTTGAAAAATCTGCCCTGCGAAATTTTCTGGGAACCGCGTTTCAACGCCTGTAAGGTGCGTTTGCTCCGGATGTTCGGGGCCACGATCGGCAACAACCTCGTGATCCGGTCCTGCGAGGTATATTACCCCTGGAATCTGTTCATCGGGAACAACGTCTGGATCGGCTACGAGGCCAATCTCTATTCGCTGGTGCCCATCCGGCTGGGCAACAACACGGTGGTCAGTCAGCACGCCTTCCTCTGCACGGGTGGGCACGACGTGCGGGATCCGCGGTTCGGCCTGACGGTCGGCGAAATTGTTTTAAAGGACAGCGCCTGGGTGTCGGCCGGCTGTTTCGTGGGTCCCGGCGTGACCTTGCACGAGGGGGCGGTGGCGGCGGCAGGCAGCGTTGTGGTCAAGGACCTCCCCGCCATGACGATTTGCGGGGGCAATCCCTGCCGACCCATCAAGGAGCGGGTCATCCAGGATCCGCCGCCCAAGCTGACGGGAGCGCTCCGGAATGGATGAGCCGGATCCCTGATGCGTAACCGGCTCGGCACAGCCTCGCCCTCCATAATCCTTATCGAAATAAACCCACCCAGGAGACGAAACCATGCCGCTGATCGACAAACCGTTGAGCGAACTGAAAAAATACAAGGGCATCAATCCGCGTCCGTCCGATTTTGACGTTTTTTGGGACAAGGCCCTCGTGGAAATGCGCGCCGTGAATCCGAAGGTGGAGCTGGTCAAGAGCGAGTTCCAGGTTCCGTTCGCCGAATGTTTCGACCTATATTTCACCGGCGTCCGAAAGGCCCGGATCCATGCCAAATATGTGCGTCCAAAGAAATCCGGCGAAAAGCATCCGGCGGTGCTCGTGTTCCACGGCTATTCCGGGAACTGCGGGGATTGGGCGGGGCTCTTGAATTTCGCGGGCCTCGGCTTTTCCGTGGCGGCGTTGGATTGCCGCGGGCAGGGGGGCTCTTCCGAAGATACCGGCGGGATCAAAGGCACCACGTATCACGGGCATATCATCCGCGGTCTGGATGACGCGCCCGACAACCTGCTGTTCCGGCATATCTTTCTCGACACCGCCGAACTCGCGCAGGTGGTCATGAGTTTCCCGGAGGTGGATCCCAAGCGGATGGGGGCGATGGGTATATCGCAGGGCGGCGGCCTGACGCTGGCCTGCGCGGCGCTGGAGCCCCGGATCAAGCGGGCCGCCCCGATGTATCCGTTCCTCTGCGATTACCAGCGGGTCTGGGAGATGGACCTGGCCAAGGACGCCTACGCGGAACTCCGGACGTTCTTCCGTCAGTTCGATCCGCTGCACCAGCGGGAAAAGGAAATCTTCACGCGGCTCGGGTATATCGACAACCAGCATCTGGCGCCGCGCATCCGCGGGGAAGTCCTGATGGGGACCGGATTGATGGACACGATCTGTCCGCCGTCCTCGCAATTCGCCGCCTACAACAAGATCACCGCGCCCAAGGAGATGCTGCTCTATCCCGATTACGGGCATGAAGGCATTCCAGGCTACGCCGACGCCGTCTTCCAGTTCATGGCGGGGCTGTAAACTCGTTATTTCTTCTTCGCGGCAAGCGCGGCCTGGGCGGCCGAGAGCCGGGCGATCGGCACGCGGAAGGGGCTGCAACTCACGTAGTTCAGGCCCGTCTTGAAGCAGAACGCCACCGAGGCCGGGTCGCCGCCCTGTTCGCCGCAGATGCCGATCTTGAGATCCTTGCGGGTTTTGCGCCCGCGCTCGACGGACAGCCGGATCAACTGGCCGATGCCTTCCTGGTCGATCGTCTGGAACGGGTCGGCGGCGAGGATTTTTTTGTCCAGGTAATCCTGCATGAACCCGCCGATGTCGTCGCGGCTGAACCCGAAGCCCATCTGGGTCAGGTCGTTCGTGCCGAACGAGAAGAATTCTGCCTCCTCCGCCATCTTGTCGGCCGTGAGCGCCGCGCGCGGGATCTCGATCATGGTTCCATAGAGGTGGGGAATCGCCTTTACGCCCGTGCTCTTGAGGACCTCGGCATAGATCTTGAGGCAGAGCGCCTTCTGGTGGGTCAGCTCCTTCACGTCGCAGGTCACGGGGATCATGATCTCGGGGCGGCATTTCTTGCCCGCCTTGATCAACTCGGCCGCGGCCTCGAAGATGGCCCGCACTTGCATCTCGGTCACCTCGGGATAGGTGACGCCGAGGCGCACGCCGCGGTGGCCCATCATCGGGTTCGACTCGTGGAGCTGTTCGCCGCGTTTCTGAATCTCTTCGACGGTGATACCGAGCGCTTGGGCCAGTTCGGCCTGCTTGCCCGGGTTCTGCGGGACGAACTCGTGCAGGGGCGGATCGAGAGTGCGGAACGTCACCGGCAAACCTTCCATCGCCTCCAGCGTGTTCTTGATGTCGCGTTTGACGAACGGAAAGAGCTCGGACAGCGCTTTTTTGCGCTCGTCGGCCGTCTTGCTGAGAATCATCTTGCGCAGAAGGAAGAGCGGCTGGTCGCTGCCCTTGCCGTAGAACATGTGCTCCGTGCGGAAGAGGCCGATGCCTTCGGCGCCGTAAGCACGGGCGATCCGGGCGTCCTCGGGCGTGTCGGCGTTCGTACGCACGCCCAGCGTGCGGAATTTATCCACGAGCTTCATGAAGCGTTGGAATCTGGGGTTTTCCGTGGCATCCACCATGGGCAGGGCGCCTTCATAAACATGGCCGCGCGTCCCATTGAGCGTTACGGCGTCGCCCTCGCGGTAGGTCTTGCCGCCGGCGGTGATCGTCTTGGTCCCGGCGTCCACGTGCAGGGAACCGGCGCCCACGATGCAGCACTTGCCCCAACCGCGGGCGACGAGCGCCGCGTGGCTGGTCATGCCGCCGCGGGCGGTCAGGATGCCGGCCGCCGCGCGCATGCCCTCGATATCCTCGGGGTTGGTCTCCTCGCGGACGAGGATCACGGTCTTGCCGTTCCGGGCCCACGCCACGGCGTCGGGCGCGGTGAAAACGATCTGGCCGGCGGCGCCGCCGGGGCCGGCGGGCAGGCCGCGGCCGATCAGCGTCGCGCCCTTCTCGGCGTTCGGGTC
>JACQHI010000089.1 GCA_016199105.1 Lentisphaerota bacterium
ACTGATAACACGGATAAGGAGAGGGCCGGCTTGATCGGAATAAGCCATTCCCTATCAGTGATATCCGTGACATCCGTGGTTAAACAACTTGTTCTTATAGCAGTTTCTGGCCTATAAGGCGCTACAACGCTTGAATGCGTTTTTCGGGATCCACGAGATCCGTCACACGAATGCCGTAGTTTTCATCCACGACGACCACTTCGCCCTTGCCGACATATTTGCCGTTGACCACGATATCCACGGGATCGCCGGCCACACGGTCCAGTTCCAGGATGGTGCCGATCCCGAAATTCACGATGTTCTGGATGGTCATCCGCGATTGCCCCAATTCGACATGCACGTCCACCGGCAAATCCAGTATCCGCCGCATATTGTAGTCCTTGTCTTGTTTGGCGACCGCCGGTTCCTCCCCGCCGCCGATCGGCGGAAATTCCACGGGAGACGCCGCCAGTTGATCCGCCTTCCCTTCGTCTGAAAAGTCCATCGAAGGTTGTTCCGTCAAGCCCGACTCTTGATTTTGATTTTGATCGTTCATTTTCAGCCCCCGGCTTTTCCGCGTGTTCCACCGCCCTTGTTATAGCTGCAGGGCCGGCAGTTCCTCTTCCCTGGCCGTCACCGGCGCCTGTAACCGCACCGCCAGTTTGCCGTGTCGTTGCCCGATCTCGGCCAGATAACAGTGCTTGCCCTCGATCACCACTTCCACCGGCCTGTCGTAACGGGTCTCCAGGCAGATGACGTCGCCCGGCGTCAGGTTCACCACCTGGTCCGCCGTGAGCACACAGCGGCCCAACACCGCACTGACATCCAACGCCACGCCCATCATGCTCTGCAACACCCGTTTCTTTTCCTGCTCGGACTGCACACCGGAGGATTTCATCACCATGGAGTCGGACGTCAACTTGGGCAAAATCGGCTTGATGACGGAAAACGGATAGCAGATGTTGATCACGCCGGTGGCCTCCCCGATCCGCCAGTCCAGGGTCACGCTCAGCACCGACGCCTCCGGCGGGGCGATCCGCAGAAACTCCGGATTGAAGTCATGCGAGTCCACCTCGAACTTGATATTATCCACGGTGCTGACCCAGGCCATGTGCATCTCCTCCAGTGTGGCATTCACCACGCTCCGGACAATGGACAACTCCAGCGGCGTCAGTTCCCGCGGCTCAGGCACCGTGGCGCCCGTGCCGCCAAGGAGCCGGTCGATGATCGCCATGATGATCGCCAGATTCATCTCGATGAGCGCGGTGCCCGTCAGGGGCAGGCACTTGACCACGGTCAAAAAAGTCGGATTATAAAGCGAAAGAACGAATTCGCTATAGAGCAGCTGATCGATCGCCACCAGCTTCACCTCGATGGCGGTGCGCAGCAGACCCGACAGATTGCTCTGCAGGCCCTTGGCGAACGTGTCGTGAATGATCTGAAGGCCGCGCAGTTGCTCGTTGGAAATGAGATGCGGCTTGTGAAAATCGTAGGGCTCCACCTTCCGCTGCTGGGTCTGGTCCGCGGGGGGTTCGGCGACATCCACTTCTCCCTTCTGCACCGCGTTCAGAAGCGCGTCCACCTCGTCCTGGGATAACATTTCCGTCATGGCTTTGCCTCGTCCGTCGCCCGGCTACTGGATCAGGTACTCGCTGAACAAGACCTCCAGGATCGTCCCCCTCATCTTGTCCTTGAGCTCCCCGTTCACCCGGTCCTTGATTTCCTTCTTGATCGCATCCTTCGCCTTGGGACCTTCCAGGTCGAAAATCGACTTGGTATCCAGCACGGAACAGATGCGATCCCGGATCATCACGCTGTTGCTTTTCAACTCCTCCTTAAGGCTGGCTTCACTCAACACAAAATGAGCGGTGATCTTAATATATCGCGTCCCCTGGGTTCCCGCAATGTTGTTCAGCACCGGTTCAACGTCGTAGACGAGGTCTTTGTCCGCTTTCCCTCCCTCGCCCTTTTCGCCTTTTTCGCCCTTCTCGCTTTTCTTTTCGGACTTCGCGCCGCTCTCCGTCTTTTTCTCGGATTTGAGCGCCTCGCCCTTCGCCTCGCCGGCGGTGGACGGCTTGGTGGCCACCACGTAGAAGACGACAGCCACCTGGACCAGAACGATCACCAGGAAACCGGCCAGGATCATGACCAACATGCTGTTTTTCGAGCCCGGTTTCTTTGCCGCCGGCGCCTGTTCCTCGCCGGCCTCCACCGGTTCCTCTTTTTCCTCAACGGGAGCTTCTTTTTCTTTGGCCATGACGTATTCTCCTTGCGATGCTCCGGGCCCGGCTATTGAAGCAGATACTCGCTGAAATAGACGTCGAGTATCGTGCCCTTCATTTTATCGCCGCTCTCCGAGTTCAGCCTCTGAATGATTTCCTTCTTGATCGTATCCACGTTTTTCTCCCCCTCCAGATCGAAAACGGCCTTGCTCGAGAGCACCGCGCGGAGGCGATCCATCACCATGGCTTTTTCGTTCTTCAGCGCCTCCAGCAGGGGCGCTTCGCTCACCACCAGGTGGGCGGTCGCCTTGACGTAACGGCCGCCGGCCCCCAGAATGTTCACCGTGATCGGATCCACGTCATACACGAGCTTGCGGATCGCCGCTTCGCCCTGGTTCCCGGCCTTCGGCGCCGCCACTGGCTTGTCCCCGCTCGCGGCCGGACGGCCGGCCACCACATAGAACACAACGGCCACCTGGACCAGGACGATCGCCAGAAAGCCGGCCAGAATCATGACCAACAGGCTGTTTTTCGAGCCCGGCTTCTTTTCCGTCACGGGCTTTTCTTCTTCGGCCTCCAGCGGCTCCTCGGCCGCTTCTTCAATGGGCGCTGCTTTAGCCATGGCTGGTTCTCCTTCCCAATCAGTCTGCTTAACTCTCCACCGGCGGAATGCGTTTGTGAATGAAAAACCAAACCGCCTGCTCGCCAAGGGCCGCGACTCCGGCCTCCACCCCCAGGGTGGACTCATGCGTGACGCCGACGGCCCGCAGCCGAGACCGGGACACTCCGCTTTCCTTTTCCAGATACCGGATCACGGCCGCCGCCCGCTCCACCGCCAGCAATTCGCGACGCCCGGGATCGTCACCCGGCCGGCAATAGGCGCTGACCGTCAGCACCGTGTCCGGCAGGGCATGCAGAAGACTGCCCATCCGAGCCAGATACTCCCGCGCCTTCCCGTCCAGCGCCGCGGCTTCCCCGTCGAAACGAATCGGCGTGTCCACCTTCAATCCGATGCCGCGCGTGATCTGCCGCACCCTCAGGAAACGGGCGTCCGAGAACTGTCCGCGGCCCGTTTTTTGCAATCCCAGCACGTTGTCTGATCCGCCGCCGGACGTCTCGTCGAGTTCACGCGACGGCAACAGGTCCTTGAAGTTGCGCTTGATCTGCGCGACAAACGGCAAAATCCCGAGTCCCCCGCTCGTCCCAAACGCGTTGCGGACCTTGCCGAGCCCTTCTTTCATGCCCGCCTGTTGAGGGCCGAACTTCGCGGCGGACAGAAGCGCGATAAAAAACGCCAGCAGCAGCATCATGACGGCCGTGTACTGCACCATGTAGGCGGGCGCCCCCGCCTCCGCCGGCCGCTGAATCCGCATCGCCATCGCCAAACCTCCCTCACATCCAGCGATCCCGAATCACGATTTCCTCGGGAAGGACGTCTTTGATCGTTCGCTTTTCAACCACCAGAATTTCCACATAACTTCGCGACAGCCGCGTGCCGTCCGTCGGCAACGGCTCCTGGGCTTCCGCCACGCGCGAGCCGATACTGAAGCGCTGCATCGGCAGGCGGTTCGCGCCCGCCACTTCGTCGCGAAATACCATGGCCCGTTTCGCCGCGAAAGCCCAGGCCGTCTGGGCCAGGGCGGGACTGAACGCCGTTCCCTCCGGCAGCACGGCCGTCACCCGCATCTCGTTGTCGAGGCTCCGCGCCACCACGCCAAGGCTCCGGAAAAGGTCCTCCTGCCCCCGGTTCAATTCCAGACTGCCCGGCTTGAACACGCCGTCCATGTCCACGATAATGGCCATGCCCTCGTCAACCATTCCGCAGAACATTTGCCGGCCGAAGCGGGTGCCCAGAGCCGAGGCGAAAACCTGCCGGACCAGCGGCTCCAGGCGGTCCAGGCTCACCGGTTCCTCGGACAACCGCGACGCGGCCATCTCCGGCGTCGAACGGCCCGCGGCATCCGGCGCCACGGAAAACGCGCCTCGCATCGTCCCCATGAAATCGGTCAGCTTGTCCGATTCGAAACTGGTGAACGAAATCATCATGACAAAGAAGGTCAACAACAAGCCCATCGTGTCGCCAAACGTCAACATCCACGCCGGGCATTCCGGATCATGATGCGGGACCGGCTTCATCGCCAATCCACCTGCTGTCGCACGGCCGGCGGCATGTAACTCCGGAGTTTATCCTTGATCATCCGAGGGCTGTTGCCTTCCTGGATCGCCAGAATTCCCTCCATCATCATGCCTTTCATGGCCACTTCCTCGTCGGAGCGCTGCTCCAGTTTGCCGGCAATGGGCAGGCAAACCAGATTCGCGATGATCGCCCCGTAAAACGTCGTGATCAGCGCCGTCGCCATTCCGGACCCGATGCTGGCGGGATCCGACATGTTCTTCAGCATCTGGATCAGGCCGATCAGGGTCCCGATCATGCCGAAAGCGGGCGCATACGCGGCCATGGCCTTGAAAATGGATTGGCCGGTCAGGTGCCGCCGCTGCATGGCGGCCACGTCTTCGTCCAGCACATGGCGGATCACGTCCGAGGAGTTGCCGTCCACGGCCATCTGGAAGCCCTTTTTGATGAACTCGTCATGGAAACGCTCCAGATCGCTTTCGACGGCCAGAATGCCGTCCCGCCGCGCCTTCAACCCCAGCTCCATCATCTGGCGATACACGTTGATGTAATCGGTGGACTGGTGGGAGAACGCTTTTCGCACCACGCGCAGCACCGCGAGGATCTTCGGGAGCGGAAAATGCATGAGTGTGGCGCCCACCGCCCCGCCCACCGTGATGCACAGGGAGGGCCAGTTAAAGAAAATCATCGGGCTTCCGCCCAGCAAAATACCCAGGACCACAATGACAAATCCGGCCGCGATTCCGATGATGGTTCCTAAATCCATGTGTCCTTCATCCTGCGCGAATGCCGGCGTTCAACCCCCGGGTTGCGCCGGCGCCGGCCCGCCGCCGCCCTCCCGCCAACGGCTGCACCGTTGCTTGTAGGCGACGATGAGTTCCACGATGTCCTCCGGCGTCTCCCGCACGAAAACGCGACGACCGTCGTTCATGACAATCTGCGTATCGGGGTTCGCTTCGAGAAACTCGATCATATCCACATTGATATAGAGCTGTTTGCCGTGTAAATCCTTGACTCGTATCATAAAAACCCCTGTCCGCCCAATTTAGCTTTCAGCCGATCCTTGTCAATCGCAAAGCCATCCCAATTCCAATGAGCGCACATGTTACCACGGCGTCTTCCAAACTGCAAAAGAAGTTTCAAGGCATTTCCGCCATGACGCCGCCACAACGGCGCGAGGCCCTGGCGGACGATTCCGCCAGGGCCTCGGCGGGGCGAATCCTTTCGATTACCGCTTGATGCTCATTAATTCCATCAGAATTTCATCCGATGTCGTCACCGTCTTGGCGTTGGCCTGGAAGCCGCGCTGGGCCACGATCATGTCCGTGAATTCGCGCGCCAGGTCGGTGTTCGAGTTCTCCACGTAGCCCTGCAGAACGTCGCCCGCCGCCGCCACGTTATAGACGGTGTCGATGCCGGTGCCGCCGGCCGCCGCCGTCCAGCTATACAGGTTGGCCCCTTCCACTCTCAGGCCGTTGTTGTTCTGGAAGGTGGCCACCTTGACCCGGATCGGCGTGCCGCCGCCGAGCGTTTCCGAGGCGCCCGCCGTATCGATGATCGTGACGGTTCCATCCGCCGCCACGGAAAACGACGCCAGGTCGTTGCCGCTGGTCGGATCGAGGTTGATGAGTTGCAGGTTCGTGCCGTCGGAACCGGTCAACTTCATGCCGCCCGGCGTGATCAGGTTGATCGTGTTGGCATCGACCACGTCAATCACGAAATCCCCCGCCCGCGTGAGATACAGGGGGTTGGCGGCCGGATCGGTGCCGTCGGTGACGACGAACCACCCGTTGCCGTTCACGGACATGTTCGTGGAAATGCCCGTTTCCGAGAGCATGCCGGAGCCGAACCGGCGGGTGATGCCGCCGATGTTCACGCCCAGTCCGATCTGCATGCCCGGCGTGCCGATATTCGGGGAGCGGATCGTGTTGATGTAGGATTCCTGGAACGTGGTCGAACTGCTCTTGTAGCCCAGCGTGTTCACGTTGGCCACGTTGTTTCCGATGGAATCCATTCTCCGTTGATGAGCATTGAGTCCGGATATTCCGCTGTACAGTGATGGCATCATGGCGTTGTCCTCCTTGTCTTGCGTTTGCTGGTTTCTTCTTTCCGGGGCCTCCTGGACGCGTTTGTTTTCATGTTAGGCCGTTGGCACCTCCTCGGACGACGAAGTCGTTCCGCCGCCGGTAGCCGGCGCTTCCGTGCCGCCGGTAGCCGGCGCTTCCGCGCCGGCTGCGCCCTCCTCCAGCAAGGACAGGCTTCCAATCTGGTCCATGCTGTAGGTGTTTTCCCCGATTTGGAGCCGCATTTGGCCGTCCTCCCAGAATACTCTGTCGATGGTGCCTTCCACTTGCGTGCCGTTCAACAACTCCAGGCTGACGCTCCGACCCGTCAAGGCCAGGGACTGCGTCAGCATCGACTCCTGGTGGAAGCGGGCGAACTGGGTGTTGAGATTGTTCATCTGTTCCAGGGAGCTGAACTGGGCCAGTTGCGCGACCATTTGGGCGTTGTCCATCGGTTCCATCGGATCCTGATTTTCCATCTGGGTGACCAGGAGCATCAAAAAATCGTCCTTGCCCAGGTTATTCCGGTCCTGCTGTTCGAGCAGTTCCGCTTCGCTGACTTGCTGCATCTCGATCGTCTGCGGAATGCTTTGTCCTCCGGTCACTAGCGGTTGCATGTCCATGATAGGCTAGCCTCCTCGTTAACTCCGTTACGCGATCCACATTTGGGTTTGTTCTCTCGACCAGTAGGCCGGCGCCTCCGGCGCCGCTTCCTCGAGTTCGCCCGCCGTCACCGCCTCCACCTGCCGGCCGCCGAGTCCGTTCTGACCCTGACCGCGGCCGTTCAACTGCCGCGAGCCCGGTCCTTCCTGCTGCGTGCGCACATCGAAGCTCGACAGTTGAATGCCCGCCTGCTCCAGCAGGTGGCGAATGGCCGTTTCGTGTTGCGCCAGGAGAGTACGGACTCCCTGATTCTCCACCACGACCTGCATCTGAAGCACCCCGTTGGCTTCGCGGCAGTTCAGAGAAACCTTCCCCAGGTTGTCGGGGATCAGTTTGATCGTCATCGAGCCGTCCTTCTCCGCCGCCGCCGCAGCCGAATGACGATCGAAGCGGTCCATAAACTCCTGCAGTTTCATCACGCGATCGATTA
>JACQHI010000078.1 GCA_016199105.1 Lentisphaerota bacterium
CGCCCGCCGAGGCGCTCCAGAGCGGGCACGGCGGCATGGATTACTTCCCGGTGGCCGCTTTTGTGGATTCCGTCCTCAACGACACCCCGAGCGCCATGGATATTTACACGGCGGTTGAAACGGCGGCGCCGGCCATCATCGCTTCGCAATCCATCGAGAAGGGGAGCGTTTGCCTTGATGTGCCGGATTTCCGGCCCAACGCCAGACGCAAGGCCGGCCAAATGCCGGCCGGAAAGAAGGGAAAGTAGTCATAGCCGCAAAGAAGCACAAGAGGCGCAAAAAAGAATGATAAGAAATCATGACCATGAATGCGCCCATTCTGGTTCTGCTGCACGGCAAGGCGCCTAATCGCTTTGCCTCGTATCTGACGGAAATCCTGGACGCTATTGGCGTCCTGACACGCGACGAGCTGGATCTGGCCGCCGCCGATTTGACACCCGCATCGCTGGAGGGAAGGGCGCTGGCGATATTGGGCAACGTGCCGGTCACCCGGCGTCAGGAATCCCTGCTGAGGCGGTTTGTGGAGCGGGGTGGTGTTTTGATTGCCATGCGTCCGCCCTTTTCCATGGCGTCGCTGTTCGGCGTGGTGCCCACGCCCAGCGTGGTGAAAGGCGGTTCCGAGGGGTACGTCACCTTCCGTTCCGGGCATCCGCTCGTCCGGAATTTGCCGGTGCCGTCCCTCCAGTTCCACGGCACGGCGGATCTTTATGAATTGCGCGGGGCCGAATCGCTGGCCTGGTTGGGCGCGCAACTGGGCGTCAAGACCTCGTATCCGGCCGTGGCGCTTCACCGGCAGGGACGCGGCCGGGCGGTGCTGTTTGCCTTCGATCTGGCCGCCTGCACGGTCCTCTTTCACCAGGGATATCGGTTTCAATCCAGCGTGGGCTCGAATCCGGATCCGAACGGCGACGGCGCATTCAAGCCGGACGACCTGTTTTACAAGTCCCGGGACGAACGCCTGAAAATGGCGCCGCAGGCCGATCTGTATGCCGACTGGCTGGCGGCGTTGATTCGCGAATTGCTCGGCCCCAAACTGCCCGTGCCGCGCCTATGGCATTTCCCGAACGCGGCGCCGGCGGTGGCCTTCCTCGATGGGGACAGCGACGGCATGACCCCGGCGGCCATGGAGAAGATATTCCGCGCCGTGGAGCGGGGCGGCGGCAAATACACCTTGTACGTCATGCGCAACGATTTCAAAACCCTCGCGCCCGCGCGAAGGCGCGCGTTGTGCGCGCGCGGCCACGACATCGGCATTCATCCCTATGCCGGACGCAAGCCCTCGCTTGCCGCGATGGACCGGGTGCTGACCGAAGACATGGCGTCGTTCAGGAAACGGTACCGCTATCAGCCGGTCGCGGAGCGCGGCCACAGCGTGGTCTGGGTGGGCTGGACCGAGCATGCGAAGTTTCTCCTGAAACAGGGGTTGCGGTTGGACACCAGTTTTTTCATGGGCGCCATGTATCAATACGGCTACATCAGCGGGACCGGCCGGCCGTTCCGCTTCATGGACGAGCAGGGGCGGATTATTGACGTTTACGAACAGCCGTCCCTCACCATCGAAGACGGTCTCTTGACCGACAAATGCCTGATGCCGGCGATGGATGTGCCCGGCGCGATTCGGCTTTCCCGGCGATTCATCGATGATGCCGCCGACGCGTATCACACCGTCTATCATCCTTGTTTTCATCCGGGCTATATCGTCATGCCCCACCCGAACAGCACGCCCTGGATCAAGGCGGTGGTGGCGCATGCGCGCCGGCGGAAACTTCCGTTCGTAAATGCCCGCGAGTGGGTGGCCTTCAACGACGCCCGGCGCTCGGTGCGGATGCGGATTCAGCCGCAAGTCCGCAGCCAAGGCCGGTTCACTCTGAACGTGAGCGCCCTTTATGCGGTTCGTGACGCCACGATTCTCCTGCCCGCCAACTGGCGGGGCAAATCCCTGCGGCCTGGACAAGTTAAAGGACAATGCAAGGCGCGGCTGGTCTCGATCGGGAAGCAGAAGTGTGTGGCCGTGATTCTCTCCCTGAAAGCCCGCCAACCTGAAACCGTGACCGTCGAATACCGGTAAACCATGGTGTTCGCCGCCTCGGGCAATCGATAAGGCACGCATAATAGGTAGGGCGGTTTCGGCCTACTCCACCGAAGTCAAGCCGTCTGGCTACGAAGGCTGGGTGAACCGCGGCGCGTTGAGCCAACGCGCCCTACCAGTCAATCGAGGAGTCAGAGGGAAATGAGACCGGAATCCATGAATGTCCCAGTCCGATGTAGGTAGGGCGGTTTCGCCGAAACCGCCGTCCGTCTGTCTATCGGCTGATAGATGGGTTCTACGGGTGACAACTTCGCAATTCCTTTATCAATAATTATGCAATTAACTTCTTGTTTCGCGCTTTTCGCGTATTTCGTAGTGGAATGAATTGAGGAATCTAGTTTGAAAGTGGCGTTGGCTGCGGTACGCGCTGTGTGATGGCGCCGTAGAGTTCGGGCCTGCGCGGTTGGTAGAGGGAGTGTCCCCCGCGGTCGTTGGATTCGCGCAGTCGCCGGCCTTCCTCGCAGTCGGCACGCACCCGGAAGGGTTGGTCGCTGTCCTGTTGCGACACCAGGACTTCCCCGGTTGCCGAAGCCGACAGCGACCATGACTTGAGCGGCGAATGAGGACCCGTCTGGCCGCCTTCCACCTGCACGACGGGCACGGTATTGTCCAGCGCACGGACCCTGGGCAGCGACTGCGAGGCCAGATAGCCGCCGCTCCGACTCGGCCACAGGATGAGTTCGGCGCCTTTCAGCACCAGCGTCCGCGCCACCTCGACAAAACAGCCGTCATAACAGATCATCACCCCGACGGTGGCGAAACCGGCCGCATACGGTTCGAGGGTGTCCCCCGCGATCAGAAAATCCGTTTCGTTGAACGCCGTGCCCGGTTCCCAGGGATGGAGGTGGGTCTTCCGGAATACCTGCAATTCGCCTTTCGGGCCGATCAGCGCCCAACTGTTATACACGTGTTTGGCGTCATGGGTTTCGGCGAACCCATACCCGATCCAAACGCCCAGCGCCTCGCTGCAGTGCCGGAATTTTCGCATAGTCGGGCCGTCCACGGATTCGGCATACGACGCCAGATTCAAGTCGCAATACCCGCAGGTAAAAAGCTCAGGCAGCATCACCAGGTCCGGCTTGCGGGCCTGAACCTGATCGGCGATGATCCGAAGCGCCCCGTCCACGTTCGCGGCGCTATCGCCTTCGATCGTGTTGTACGGCAGGCAAAGAATTTTAAGCGGTGTCATGTCCGGCTCCTTAGGTGTCGATGCGCCGGACATAGAGCATTCCGGTCCGGACATCGAAGAGGGCGAAGGTAAAATTCTGGCTTGGGCGTTCATGAAACGGCTTTTCCGTATGATAGCCGGAGTTGCCGTCGCGGTTCCATTTTTCTTGGGAATCCCGGAACAGGTAGTAGCCCTGCGCGCCCTCTATCGGGATCGTTTCCGTGCGGCTGAGACGGGCAAGCATTTTCGCACCGCCCTCCAGCTCCGGCGGAAGCGGCAGAGGCTTCCATCCCGGCGTCTGCACCAGGACGGCGACGAAATTCGTCACTTGGTCGGCTGGGATGCGGAGAAAAATCCAGTTCTGGCCGTCATAGGCGCCTTGGGCCACCCACAGACAACAACACGACAGAAATAAACAGCCCTCGGCCACGTCGCGAATCACCCAGCTCCGCGGATCGGGATGGGGTCCTCCATCTCCATATCCAGAGACAAACACGGCTTCCTTCGGGATGGGCGTACGGGTGATCGCCTGCGCCATGCGGACCGGCCGCGACGTCGCGCATGAACACAAGCAGGCGGCCATGAGACAGAGCGCCACCGGCGCGCTAACGAGTCTTGTGTTCAGTTTTTGCCTCCTTGTTGGCTTGCTTCCCGGGGCTGAGTTTGCCGACCAGCAGCATGAGCGGTGTGAGCCCGATTGCCCAGACCAGCGAAATCGCCAGACACCCGAGGCCAATCGCCCACGGAAGCGATGCGGCAATCAGGCTCTCCTTCATGTCGTGAGTGAGGAACCAGCAGACACCGCCGAAGACGATTGATGCGCCAAAAATGCGGATGAGGCATCCTCTCCATATTGGCCATTCAGGCGCATCGGTCTCGGGAGCATCGGCCTTATGGACTGGCAAAACCATGAAGATCAATAAATCCCATCCAATTTCCCTGAATGCATAGCACAAACGGCCATTCGATCCAAGTCGTTTCCGGTGCGTGTTTGGCCTTGGAGGTTTATGGAAGCACGGCCCGCGGACAATTCCGGTTTTGGGTTCTGGATGTAGTTCATGGCGGGAAATGAATCCGGATGCCGGCGTTTTATTGGATGTAGGGTGCGCCGTCCGGAGAAGAGAAGATCGGCCAGGAACGGCCGACGCTACATCAACGGAACTTTGGAGGACAAGCAGCCGACCATGCTTTCAGCGTGGCAAGCGCTACATCCGGGGGAATGCAGGATTGGCTGGTGCCGATGTAGAGTGCGCCGTCTCTGGCGCAGGGATCGGCAGGTGATCCTTCAAGGGATTCGACAGGCTCACGGCAGGTGGGTTCAGGGCAGGGGCCGACACACGCCAATTTCCTTGCTTGACGACCTTCATCTCCCTATGGTATATACCATGTCAGATACCACAAGGAGGTTCTATATGAAAACCGCCAGACTGTTTGCGAACGGACGAAGCCAGGCCGTACGACTCCCCAAGGAGTGTCGTTTCGACGGCAAGGAAGTGTGTGTCAGGAAATTCGAGGACATTGTCATTCTGTTCCCCAAGCGGAGCCCTTGGGCGCCGCTGATGAACAGCCTTGGCAAGTTCTCGCCTGATTTCATGTCCGATCGCCATCAGCCCGGGGGGCAAGTTCGAGAGGCGTTGTGATGAAACTGATGCTGGATACCGATATCTGCGTTGAGATCATCCGGAAACGTTCCGGCCCGATTCTGGCGAAGCTTCAACGGTGCGATCTGGACGATATCTGCATCTCGGCGATTACGCTCAGCGAACTCGAGTATGGCGCGAGCAAGAGCGCTGCGCCCGAACGGAATCGCCTGGCTTTGGCCGAATTCATGATCCCCGTTCAGGTTGTCGCCTATGACGACATGGCGGCTTCGTGTTACGGAGAGATTCGCGCAAGGCTTGAGCAGGCCGGCATCCCCATTGGCCCGCTGGATACGCTCATCGCCGCCCATGCGCTGGCTTTGAAACTCACGCTGGTGACCCGCAATGGCCGTGAGTTTTCGCGCGTGCCCGGGCTCAGGGTCGTCAACTGGGCGAAATAATCATCGCGATTGACGTCCCGGTCCCGTTCCAGCACCATGTCTGCCATGAAAGAGAGCCGAGAGTCCGGGCATGGGGGCGCGCTGAAGAATCGGCTGGCCCTGCGGATCAAGAATCCGGATGCGCCGATCATCGATCCCAAGATGCCCGGGCCCAGGAACGGGTATCTGGGCAACGAATGCCCTCCCAGCGTGGTCACCGCCGCCGGTCGCCGACATATCTTTATTGCCTGTGGCCGGACGATGGCCGTTGAGGTGCCGGTGGATACCCATCTTCTGCGCGAGCCCAATGTCTTCCAGCACTCCGATCCCGTGTGGGCCATCGGCGGCTTCGATGCCGAGATCATCATGGGCCGCCTGCCCTTGAACGCCCGGTACGACCGTCAAACCATGTATTGGCGAAAAAATTATTGCGGGGCCTACAGTGTTGACGTCATGCCCGCCGACGCCGGTCATCCGGAGTGGGTTTTTTCCATCAACCATTGCGAAAACAAGAACGAGGTCATGTCCACCCGGTCGCGGGTCGGTACTTACTATTTCCATAACAGCATCAACCTGAACGATCCCGCCGGACCCGGAACCTGTTCCGGGCCCGGCCCGAACGGCGTCTATAACGAATATCAACCCGGCTATTTCGGACTGGTCACCATGGCGTATGCTCCCGTGACGGCCGAGACCCAGGGCGGGGTCGAACTGTATAAGAACGATCAGGGCCCCATTCTCTGGCCCCAGACCGGTTTTCTGGCGCCGGACGGGAAGGCCGTCGCTCAAGGCTTCACACACGCGCATCCCCATCCCTCGAGCCTGATCGCCGAGGATCCGAAGGACGGGAAAACCTATCTGTATGTCTTCGCCAATATCGACAGCACTCGGCCGGACAAGCAGTGCATGGTCGGCGCCGCCCGCTCCCCCATCGAGTCTAGGGGACTGCCCGGTACCTATCTCAATTTTTGCCAGGGGGACTACACGGAGCCGTCACTGCCGGAC
>JACQHI010000101.1 GCA_016199105.1 Lentisphaerota bacterium
GCGACCACGGCGGTTTCGGCGAAACCGCCCTACCTCTGGACGTGAGTCCCGTTGGGACAACGTCCCTCACGGGAACAGCCGCCGCCTTTGGCGGCCTAATTCATTTGGACGCGACGGAGCGCGTCCCTCCATCAATACAACCGTTGTTTTGGCGTGACTCACGTGGCGCCACTCACGTGGGAGGGTCATCCGTCGGCTGGCGGATCGTAACCGTGTATTTGCAATTCTTTCACAGCTTCTGGCCGCTGATGGCATGGCGGATGATAGAGTAATGGGGGTGTCCTTATTGGCCGGGTAGGGGATGGCGGCTTCCTTGGGGAGAGGATATGGGACAGAGACGACCAGGGTGAAAAAGTTGTAATCAATTGATTGAAAGACCTTTGAATTGTGAAAACCAGCGGGTTTGAGCGGGGTGGCATCCCATGTGCTTCACGGAGAAGGGTGGGAGAAATCCATCATGTGGAGCCTGTCTATGCATAAAAAAGCGACATTCAATGTGTTGTTAGTCATCGCCGCTCTGGGTTTTGCGGGGAATGGCCTGTGCCAGGCGGTCGCCGACGAGCCGGAGGAAGAGGCGCTTCGTCCGGCGGTGGCCAAACTGCGGGACATCGAACGGAAAGCGGCGGAACACGATATCGCGGTGCGCCGGGCCGAAGACGCCACGGCGGAGAACCAGCAACTGAAGGCGACCGTGGCGACGATGCAGAACCAGTTGAAGCAATATGGCCGTTTGGAGGATATGCAACGGAAAGCCCTGGCCTACGGTTATTTAAAGGACAAAGTGACGGAACAGGAGCAGAAGATCGCCGAGCTGGAGCGGCAACTCGCCCAGGAAAAATACCTGACCGCCCTGCAGGCCGAGGACGTATCGAAGTTGAACAAAGACATCGCGGGCATGCGCGGGCAGGAATCCGAATTCAAGGACCAGGTTGCCGGCTTGCAGGAAACCATCGATCAGCTTCGCATGGGGCGGATGGAATTCTATGAGGTGAAAGAGGGCGACACGCTCGAATCCATCGCGGGCAACCCGTTGATTTACGACGATGCCACCAAGGCCGAACAGATTCGCCAGGCCAATGTCCGGCGGATCGAGGATTTTGACGATCTGAAACCGGGCGAAGTGCTGGTCATCCCGCATTTTCCCGAGAGCGGGAAATACCGGTTTTAAACCGATAACACGCTGGAGCGTCATGCAGACGAAATCGAGCCGTCATATTCGCGTGCTGTATATCGAGGATGAGCCTCTGGCCCGCTGGACCGGCAGCAAGATCATCGAAAGTTTCACCGATTCCGTTTCCGTGGCGGACAGTTGCGCCGGCGCCGAAGCGCTCTGGACGGTGAATCCCTACGAACTCGTTGTCTGCGACTATCGCCTGCCTGACGGTCTGGCCGGAGAACTCATAGGGAAAATGCGCGCGCTCGGCCGCCATGAACCCGTGATCTGTCTGACGGGTGAAACGGAGGAGATTTCCCCGCCGGACCAGGAGCGCCTGGGCATCGCGGTGTTGCTGAAAAAGCCCATGGCCCTCGATGCCCTGTTGCGGGCCGTCGAAGGCCTCAAGATTCAACGCTCGGACAAGCCCGCCGCCGCGGCGTTTTCGGGAACACCGGCCGCCGGTGAGGAGAGCTGCGCGGGCGAGACAGTGTGTGAAATTCCCCTGTATGTGAGTCCCGTATGGGGGCTGCGCGTTCAACGGGGCCGCGGCCCGGTGCTGTTCGATTGTGTGACGGGCCGCGAAGACGATGTGTGGGGATTGTTGATCAGTCCCGCCGAAGGTCTTTCCGAAGCGCCTTTCGATGTCCGCTCCGTGCGTCTCGTGTTTCGCCAACTGGCGCGGTGGATGTCGCCGGCCGCCACGGCGGACCAACTGATGACCCGTTGCGCGACGGGGCTGTTGAGGGATTTATCCCTGTGGAAGCGGGCCGGTCTTCAAATTCTCCATCTGCAGGCCCGAACGGCGTCGACGGCGGAGGCGGGTGAAGGCGTCTGGAGGATTCTGTTCCTGAACGACGGCGTCTGGCAGGAGCTTCCGCCGTCAAACCCGGTCGTTCTGGACCAGCTCATCGTGCTGGACGAGGCGGCCTGCACAGCCCTCAAGCGGGCGTTGTCGAAAGAGCACGTGACGCCGGCGGAAACCGCCGCCTGGCTGGGCATTTCCGCGGAGACCTCCTCGCCCGGCCCGGAACGGGTCAAAACCGAATGGGCGGCCGGCCATGGGGGGGGGCATAGTCTTCATTTCTGGTCGCGGGAGGCCGACCGCGCGATGGGACCGCTGACGATCGCCGGCGATTTTCAGGAAGGCCGGCTGTTCCAGCGCCTGTGCCAGATCGAGAGCACGCTGGTGTCGGACGGGAGGGATCCGTTCGCGGCGCGCCGGTTGTGCTGCGGACTGTTGGATATTATCGAGCAGAAGGCGGGGCCTTCGTTGTCGCTGTCCTGGTCGTCCGATGGGCTTCAGGTGACCCTCGCGTCCGTTTCGAAGGACGCGGCGGGAATCCGTTCGTTTTTTGACGGTGTCGAGGCGGAGGGGGAGACGAATCTGCGGCTGGAGATCGGGTGGCCGACCTCTCCAAGGCCGGTCGAGCCCTGGGCGATCGCGGCAGCGGCCGTTGGCGCCGGGAGCGGGCGGGAAGAGACCCGCGGCGTCTTTCGTGTGCTGCCTGTTCCGGCCCTTTTGGATGAGGCGGCGGCCCGCGCGCTTCGGGAGCGCGCCACGAACCAGGCCTGGCTGGCGGTCGATTTGAATGCCGCGCGGTATGTGAGCAGCCGAGCCCTGGCCGTGCTGGCGGAGATGGCCTCGGAACGCCGGTTGTTCCGGCATCCCCGGACGGGGCAGCGACAGGAAGGACGGCTGTGCCTGACCGGTTTTTCGTCCCTTCTGGAAGCCGTGCTCCGGTTTCGAAAAACGGAGCGGGAACTCGATCTGCTGGCGGATATCGAGGCGCTTGATTCGCTTGGCCGGCGCTTGACCTCGATGACCGAACGCGAATCGCTGCTGGAAAGCGTTGTCACGGAGAGTCTCCCATGACCACACCCCCCCCATCCACTTCCGGGTCCACATCGCTCCGTGAACGGCTTCGCGGCCTGGCGTCGAAACGCGGGGTCTGGCTGAGCGGCGGTCTCGCGGTGGCGTTGCTGGCGGCCGGGCTCGGGACCTGGTTCCTGGCGGCAAAGACCCGGGAAGCCGCGCGGCACGAGACAGAGAAGCAACCGGAAACCTCGGCTGAATTTGTGGCTTCCGCCAAGACAATAGCCGCCCAAGGCAATCTGGAGGACGCTTTCGCGCAGCTCCAGCAAGCCGTCAACCTGGCGGTTACACCCGAGGATAAAGCGGCGGTCGGTTTTGCGATGGGGGAATTTCTGTTGTCCCGGGCGCGTCAACAAACGATGCCGTATGCCCCCATGGCCCGAGGCTATCTGGAGGCGGCCCTGGAAATCGAGTCCCGCGAGGAACAGCAGCTCGACATCTACAAGGCCCTGGCGGAGAACGCGGAGTTGCTCAAGGATTACGCGAGCGTCAGGGCGCTCTGCGAGAAAGCCCGCGACCTGATTCCGGAGGAGACGGACCAACTCGAGTGGTTCATGCGCGAACTGGACGTGCTCTTGAAGGTCGGAACATGGCCGGAGCTCGATCGGATCTGGCAACAGGCCGTTCCGCTCCGGAGCACGCCGTCCTGGGAGTCCCGTTTCGACCTGATGGAAGCCACTCTGTTCGAAAAAATCCTTGTCAACGACGATTGGTATCAGGACTGGCTGAAACAGCAGACCGCGGCCATGGATCCGGTGGGGCGTCGCTCCTCCCTGTTGCAGCAGACGCTGAAGCTCTTCGATCGGATTGCCGAGACGCGCCCGGAACTGGCGGAGGAGGCCCTGTTTCGTTCCTCCCGCCTGACGGTTTCCGAAAACCAGTTCGAGGAGGCGCGCCGGCGGATCACCGCCTATTTCGACAAGGCCTACAAGGAGCACTACGAGGAAATCCTGATGTTGCTCATTCGCATGGCCCGTCTGGAGGGGAAGACCCAGGAGACCGAAGCCATGGTGACGCAGTTCCTCAATCGCTACAAGTGGTATTCGAAGAAGGCCTCCGAGCTGCTGTCGGTCATCGAACAGGCGGAATTCGTGGGCCAGTTTCAGGAGGCGTTGTATTATATCGAGGAGTACCTGAAGATTCCCGCCGCGCAGGAGAGCGCGGCGATCCTGCATTTCAAAGCCGGCCAGATGGCGGCGCGCATGAAACTGTCGGACAAGGCCCGGGAGCATTTCAACGCCGTGCTGGAATCCAATCCGGATGCGGACCTTCATTTCTCGACCTTGCAGGCCCAGGCGGACCTCTGCATCGAGCGCGGCCAGAGGGAAGAGGCCCAGCAATTTCTCGCGCAGGCGTTGGCCCAGTTTCCCTACGATCCCCGCCGGAGCAAGGTGCTGTATGTCATCTCGGAGCTGCTGTCCAAGAGCAACGCCCCGCTTTCGGAAAAAATGATCACGTATGCCATGGCCATCGAGTCGGCGCCGGGCGATCCGGGGTCCGTGGCGGTGCTGATGCGGCTGGCCAAAACCTACGAGGATCTGGAGATGCTGCCGTATGCCCAGGATAAATACGCCAAGGTGGCGCTCCTGCGCACCCTGGACGCCTCGGGCAAGGCGCAAGGCCCGGATTCGGCGACGATCGGGGAAGCTCTGCTGGGGAGCGCCCGGTGCCTGTATCGCATGAACGACATGGTCAAGGCGGACCGCCTGTTGCGCGAGTTGTGCCATTCGGTGAAGCCGGGCCCGGTGTACGAGGAAGCCGTCTATTTGTGGGGCATGATCAAGGTCAAGGAGGGGCAAAAGAAGGAAGCCCGCCGGCGTTTCGCGCTGGTGGATACGGCGAAATGCCCTCCGGAAATCGGGATGCGGATCGAACTGGAACGAATGCTGATGGATATTGCCGACGGTCAGAAGAACGTGCAGGCGGTGGTGCGTTTCGTGGAGGGGGTCACGGGGCTGCCCGTCCGGGAGCAGGTGGAATTCTCGCGCCGGGCCTACGGCGTATGTTTCGAGAGCCTGCTGGCGGCGAAGGACATCGCCGGACTGCAGACCTTCCTCGATTCCATCGCGGCGAAGAAAGACGAGTTGCCGCTTTCAGCCTGGGCGATGCAGCTATCCTCCCTGGTGTTCCAGGAAAAGGGCGCAACCGCCTTCACGGAAAGTCTGAACCGCAACGTGGCCTTGCTGGACAAGGCGAACCTGGGGGGCGATCTGGATCTGCCCACCCTGACGGCGATGGCGACATCGCTGGAGAAGATGCAGACGAGAGTGAACGATTACATCAGGACCCAGTGAGTATGAGCGACGAAGACATCATTTCGGCGCTGGTGAAGGGGCGGGAACGGTTCCGGCAACTCTTGCAGCTTTATCAGCAACAGCGCGCGGCGCCCGGCGAGGTCCGGCCCGCGGGGAAAGGCCCCGCGGTCGGCGTGTTAAAGGAATCCGAGAACCTGCTGACCGTGGCCCTGGCGCACTTGAAGTCCCTGCCGGAGAAGCCCAGCCAGGCCTGCGCGCAGTCGGACAACCGGCAGTATGCCGCGCAGCTTCTCAAGGAAATCGGAGAACTTCTCGAGCGGGTGGTGGTTATGGATCGCGAAATGCGCAGAACCCCGCCGTCTTCGCCGGCCGTTCCGTTGTTCGGGGCGGCGCGGGACAAGGCCATGCGCCAGTATGCGGTGGTTTGATGCGGAGAGCGGAAAGCAGAGAGCGGAGAGCGGAAAGC
>JACQHI010000080.1 GCA_016199105.1 Lentisphaerota bacterium
CACGAGAAGCGAAGGAAATCCCAAACGAGAAGGCGAACAAAACCGTGGACGCTATTGGTTCTTACATACCAAAACCTGGAGGTTGACGTTCGCGAGATAAAGCGGACCGTTGCCCGATGAACGATTCTTTGATGAGCAAAAACATGAGAAAAGTGGCGATCATCAGTCTGGTGTGCGCTCTCTGGAGTGTTGGCTTAGCAGCGGAGACGAACCGCTATCCAAACGAGGTGGCTGGTTACATGTTCTGCCAATCTGCCACATGGCAAACACTCGAACCTCTCAAGTCTACCATGGGAGACGTTCGCAAGGTTCTCGGTGAACCTTCCAGTGCGGTAGACCTTGAGAATTATATGGCGCCTTATCCTGGTGATGAGAAGGCAATAAGACCCGTCTGGACATATCATCTGAATGACGAATGGGAGATTCTTGTGTATTTCGTGAAGTCGAAATGCTCCAGGGTCAGGGTGAAGTGGCCGAAGCCGCCGTCCGGGCGCGACGCGGCGATGCGGAATCCCGTGACTTTCACGCTTCTTATGCCTCGGCCATCTGCCGTGCATGGGTGATTTCGTGCTTATGAACCGCACGGACTTGATCGGCCCGCAATGTCGCAATGGCCGCCGTCTCGCCATCCAAGGCCACAAACTCGACCTCAAAAGCCTCCCCGCAGGGATGCACATGCACAACCGTTCCGACATCGCCCTCTATCAAGCCCTGTTCCAGCAAATTCCGGGTCAATACAATGCGTTCATGTTCGCCGATCATGTTTCGTTTCCTTCTCACAAGCCCAACTCCCGCAAGCCGTCGTTCCACGGCAGGGCGAGCACGTTTCCGATGCGCTTCGGCACCGGATCGCGAGAGAGACAAAAGCCCTCCGCCCCGGGCATATCGCGCAGGAAATGCTCCAGGGAGCGGGTGGCGCGGTCATCCACGCGATCGCCCGACTTGATCTCCAGCAACGACGGTTCCTTGCCCGGCCGCTCCACCACCAAATCCGCCTCCGCGCCATCTTTGGTGCGAAGATACGAAAAGGCATAGTCGTTCTGGCAATATGCGCTGCGGCGCAGCGCCTCGACCACGACGAAGTGCTCGAAGGCCCGGCCGTAGTCGTACGTGCCCGGCCGCAGCTCCACGGTCAGCGTGCGCGTCAGCGCGCGCCGGACGCCCGGATCGAAGAGGTAAAACTTGGGGGCCTGGGTCTGGCGCTTGCGGACCGACCGATGAAAGGGCTCCACCAGAAAACCAACCAGTGTGTCCTCCATGATCTGGAAGTACGATTGGACCGTCTTGATCTCCGTGCCAACGTCGCGGGCGATATTGGAATAATTGACCACTTCGCCGTTGGTTTGGGCGGCCACCTCCAGAAATTTCCGGAAGGGATCCAGCACCCGCACCAAATGCTCCGCCCAGACCTCCTCCTTCAAGTAGGTCAAGGCATAGGCCCGTAAAAAGGCGTTGCGATCCTCATCCGACGGGCAATCTTGTAGTCCGGGCAGAGTACCGAAACGTAATGCCGTATCCAGATCGAACGTCTTGTCCAATTCCAAAGACGTGAAAGGAAAGAGGTGATAAACCGATGCCCGCCCGGCCAGCAAGTTGGTGTTGTGACGCTTCAGCTTACGGGCGCTTGAGCTCGTAAGCGCAAATTTCACCGCCCCGCGCTCGATTTCGGCGTGGACCACATCCAGGAGGCGGGGCACTTTTTGAACTTCGTCAATGACGACCCAGTCCGGCGCCGGCGCCAAGGCACGAAGCTGGTCGGCCAACTCGGACGGGCGTCGCGCATAACGGTCTTCCTGTTCCGGATTCAACAAATCCAACCACAGGGCGGTCTTAAAATTCTGGCGCAAGTATGTTGATTTACCCGTTCCACGTGCGCCGAACAGCAAGAAACTTCTTGCGGTAGAAATATTTATGGCTCTGTTTACCATGGTCCATATATGTACGCCATTTATGGAGCATGGTCAACAATAAAAAATGTTAGGTTATGGTTTTCGAGGGACAGCGTTCGAAACAGTGTTCTCAAGAATACAAAATGCCGCCAAACGCGGCACAGGTCCAAAACTTGTCCCGCCACCAGCGGGATCTAAAATCCAAAATTGACCTGTCACCGGTTCCGTTCCAGATGTTCCAGGGTCAGGGTAACGTGGCCGTAGCCGCCGTCCGGGCGCGACGCGGCGATGCGGAATCCCGTTACTTTCCAGGGCGGGCGCTGGGTTTCGAGGGTGACCGCGAACCGCGACACCGGCTCCAGCGCGGCGTCCTGGAAGGAGACTTCCACCGCGCGCAACGACCAGTTGGACGACACGGCCGTCACGCCCTTATCCTGAAAGGAGGGGGACGCGTCAGGGACGGCTTGTTGGGCCAGCTCGGCCGGCGTCGGGCCGGCGCCGGCGGACGGAAGGTCCTCGAATAGCCGCACGGTCGCTTCCCGCTGGGCCCGGTTGGCCTTGAGGGCTTGCAGTTGCCGGAGGACGGTCTGCTTCTGTTTCCACAAGCGGGCCTGCTCCGGCAGTTGCCGGAGCGTCAGCCCCGACATGACCAGTCCCGCCAAGACGGCGAGGCCGGCGCCGAAAAAAAAGAATCTCTGAAGGTCGAACTTCATTTAAAATCCTTGTATCTGTTCTCCTGTTTGAACAGGAGGAAACAGAGTGGGAATGCCTCTATTCTCTCCGTTTGCTCCTGTTGGAATTTGAGTGCTTCTTATTTCGCGCTTTTCGCGCGCGTCCCGCCGAAGCTTCTTTGCGAAGGCGGATGTTTCGTAGTGGAATGAATTTCTGAATTCCGAATCTGGGTTCATTCCGGCCTTTCTCCCCGCATCGAAAAAGCGATCCGGTTGCCGGCGGCCTTGCGCTGCTCCACCTTCGTGGAATACCCCCGTGTCTTCAGGAGTTGTTCGAGTTTTCCGCAGGCTTCCGCGCCGGACGCGGAGCCGGTGAGCGCGAGCGTTTGGGACTCCAGCGTCAACGTTTCGAGCGAGGCGCCGTTTCCGCGGGCCGTATCCAGGAGAGCGCTCAATCCGGGGAGCAGCGAAGGCGACACGGCGCGCAGGAAGGGCTGGAGCGGGGCCTTTTCCTGGTCCAGCGTTTTTTGGACGGCATGGAGTTCCTGCCCATACGGGATGGACGCTTGAGGGGCCAGTTCGCGGGCGAGGGCGGTGACGGCAGCGGTCGTTGCCGCCAACCCGCGGCGGACCGCGACGGTCCAGCCCACGTTCAAGCCGCAGAGGAGGAGGCCCGTCAGGAGAAGCAGGAGCGCCTTGTGCCGGAGCCGCCGGGCGGACCGCAATCGGGCCTTGGGGTGGGCGAGGGCGCCGGTTCGCAAATTGCACGACCACGGGGTCGGGCGCAGCGCCCGGCCGGCGAGAGCCCGGGCAAGGAACAACCGCGGCTCGTCCACCGTACGGAACGTGCCCGGCCAGGCGGTCCGGAGCCGGGTCTGCAAGGCGTCAAGGCGGCCGGCATCCTGAGCCTCGGGTCCGCAGAAGATCCAGTCGAGCTCCGTGCCGGGCTGCGCCTCGGCCGCCAGGATGCGGCGCAGGCGATCCGGCAGTTGGGTCAACTCGGCGGCGGAAGCGAGCCGAAAGCCGTGGGCATTCAGGAAATCCGCGCCCCGTCCCAGCGCCAGCGCCACATGGTCCGGATAGAGCGCCGCCACGATGCGGAGCCGATCTTTTTGCGGGGGCAGCTCCTCCACGCTCCGGGCCCAGAGCGCGAGGCCCTCATGATCGAGCCG
>JACQHI010000081.1 GCA_016199105.1 Lentisphaerota bacterium
AATGGGGAAAGCGTATCGCTCAAGAGGAGCGAAGTCAAGGCGCGGCCCCAGGCGCGCAGCCATTCGCATTATGGCGCTTGAGCGGTATGCGAAGCAGCGGGTTCGCAGTCCCCGCTGAACTTTTCGGAGCGTTTCCCCAGTACAGCGGGACCTACGGGACCGCTGCTCTTCCATAATGCGAATGGCTGCCGAGGGCGGTCCCAGCCACAGGTAAAGATTAAGGCAAAAGACAAAGGGGCGTGAGCCGCTCTCACGGCCGCCTCTTTGCCGGACTGTTCAAGGGAACAAAAAAACCGTTTTTTCGGTTGACCCGCCGATTTCTGCGTCTATATTGATTCCTCAATACATGCATGGCGCGTGTGCCAAGGAGGTGATGAACGTCCGGATCGCATCAACGAGCTCGGTTCCCTCTTGCGTAACTCTTGAAAGGAAGTTGTCATGAAAAAGATTGTCGCTCTTGGAATGATCGCTCTGATGGCCGTAACGGGTTTCGCCGCCTTGGACGAAGGCACCAGGGAGCTCCGCCTGGACGGCGGCATGGATTTCGAAAGCGGCGACGGCGACGTGGAAACCGCCATCGATATCGGCTATGGCTATTTCATCGCGAAGGACGTCGAACTCGGCGCGCTGGTTTCGTTCATCGATGACGGCTCCGAGTACGGATACGGCATCGGCGGATTCGGCGAATTGAATTTCGATCTCAACACCATCATCGTGCCGTATATCGGCGCGCGGATGGAATATTTCGACGGCGACCATTTCGCCAGGAGCTTTGTCGTCCTGGAGGGAGCGGCGGGCGTGAAAATATTCCTCGTGGAAAACGTGGCGGTGTCGGGCGAACTCGTGGCCGACTGGGCCACCGAGGATGTCTATGTCAATGACAACGATGCGGACGACACCGACGTCGGCATCAGGCTGGGCATTCGCGCGTTTATCTAAACCGGAAAGCTCATTCCGTAAAAAAGCCCTCCTTCAAACCGAAGGAGGGCTTTTTTTTCCCAATCCGCTTGACACCCGACTCGGGGCAATTCACACTGCGCCCATTCATCCGTTCCGGCAGATTCGCGTCGATCAGCGTCGAATAGAAACCCGAAGCGTTACGTTATCGAAAGGAATCCCGTGAATTCAACCTGTTTGCGACGTCTCGTTCTCGCCGGCTGCCTGGGAACGTTGCTCGGCTCCACCGTTCCGGGTCAGACCTCCACCCCGCCGACCGCCGCGCCCGCCCCCGTGTCCGGCGTCGCAACCGGCCGGACGGAAGCCGTGTCCCCGGCTCCGGCCGCCGCCCTTGCCGTTTCAGGAACGCTCGCCGTTTCCACCGGCCAGGTTTCCGGCGTTCTGGTCCGCGTGGAGGGCGTGCCCATCACCCGGGACCGGATCGAGACGGAAATGGCCGGCATCCGAGAGATGCTGACCCCCGAACAGGCCAACAGCGAAATGGCCGCCATGCTGCTCGGCAACATGAAGGAACAGATTCTGGACAACGCGATCGCCCGCGAGTTGATCCGGAACGAATGTCGCAAGAACGCCATCGCGGTGACGGACGAGGAAGTGAAAAAAATGTCGGCTCTGCTGAACAAGCCCCATCTTCCCGGCGTGCCAACCCCCGCGGAAGCCATGGCCAAGCAGGGCCTCTCCGCCAAGGCCGCCGAACAGTTTCTCCTGCAGATGGAGGAACAGATCCGGATGTCCATGCAACTTGCCCGCCTGCTGAAGGTTCCCGAACCCGATGACGCGGAAATCGACGCTTTTTACGACGAATACAGCCGTCTTTTCGAGAATTTTCGCGCTCAGCAGATCTTGATTGCCGTGAACCCGGACGATGACGCGGCCAAGAAAAAGGCCCGGAAGGAGAAAGCCGAATCCATCCGCAAGCAGCTTGTTGAGGGCAAGGCCGACTTCGCCAAACTCTCGGCCGAACACTCGGACAGCCTCGACAAGGACAAGGGCGGCGATTTGGATTATTTCACGCGCGGCCAGATGTTGCCGCAAATCGAAGAAGCCGTCACCACCCTCAAATCCAATGAATTATCCGCCGTGATCGAGACCGAATACGGCTACCTCATCGTCAAAGCGCTGGAACACAACGTGGCCTCCCGCGCCGACATGAAGGATCGCATCGCCTTTCTGCTCAAGGACCGGCAAATCGAGAAGCAGGAAAAGGAATTCCTGGATGGCCTTCGGGAAAAGGCCAACATCGTTTATACCGATGAGGCGTCCGATTTCAGAGCCGGCGCCGGTCCGGAAGACGGGCTTCCGCTGAACGGCATGGATTTCGACGCGGCGCCCGACGAGGACGAACAGCCCGCATCCAAAGACAAGACGCCCGCGGAAAGCACGGAACCCGGCAAAAAACGCTGACAGGATTTGTCGTCCGACAAATCCTAAACATTGAACTTGAAGTGGCAGATGTCTCCGTCCTGGATGACGTAATCCCGGCCTTTGACCTGCGACTTGCCCTGCGCCTTCACGGCCGCCTCGCTTCCGGCCGCCACGAGATCGTCATACTTGATGATCTCCACACGGATGAATCCCCGTTCGATATCCGAGTGGACTTTTCCCGCCGCGGTCGGGCCCGTGGAGCCTTTCCGGATGGTCCAGGCCCGGACCTCGTCCTCGCCGATCGTGTAAAACGACATGAGGCCCAGGGCGTCATAGGCCGTCCGGTTCAACCGGTCCAGCCCGGAGGAGGAGAGGCCCAGTTCCTTCAGATACGCCTCGCGCTCCTCCGGTTTGTCCAGGTCCATGATTTCCTGTTCAAGGCGGCAGGAGACCGTGAATTCGTTTGCGGCGCCGGCGGCGCCCGCCTCCCGCAACGCGCCCTCATCCACGTTGCACGCCCACAGCACCGGCTTGAGGCAGAGAAGGCCCAGACTGCGAATCGACTCCAGTTCATGCGGTTCGAGCGCCGGCGCGGCCAGGCGCATTTCGCCTTCCAAAAACGTCTTGATCTTTTCGAGCGTGCGCTCTTCCAGCGCCTGTTGGGCGGTCTGTCCCGCGCGCTTTTCCTTGGCCATGCGTTCCAGCCGTTTTTCGATCAGCTCCAGATCCGCGAACAGCAGCTCGGACTCCAGATTGGAGCGGTCCCGTTTCGGATCCACGGAGCCCGCCGGATGATACACTTCGGAGGAGGTGAATGCCCGGACCACCACGCACAAGAGATCGCATTTTTTGGCGGTCTCCAGCCACTCGCGTTTCCCGGCGCCTGCGGTCACCTCCGGACAAAGAACGATCAGGTTCTCGGCGTAGCGCGTTTTTTCCGGCTTCACCAAGGCCGACAGGGAATCGACCCGCGGATCGCGAATCGGAGCCACGCCTTCCAGCGCCTCGCCCGCCTTCAAGCCGGCCGGTATTTTCCGTCCGGTCAACAGCGTAAAAAACGTTTTCCTGCCCGATTGGGAAAATCCCAGCAACGCCACTTTCAAGGTCTCGCTCCTCCCTGTCGCGCGCGAATCATCGCGCTTGTGATTGGCGGTCTTTTTCGTACTATTGTGGGAGGCATCAGGACTCGTTGCAAGCGAATTGCGGGTGAATTCCAACAGGAGCCATGACTTTGATCCTCGGCGCCGGCATAGGTCTCTGGAGTCTTGCGTTGACGGCCCTGTTCCGGCTGCTGACGATCGCCCGATCGAAGCCGCCGGCGCGGCATGGGCTCTGGTTGTGGCTGGCCGTTCTTGCGGCGACCGGCCTGCTGTATTTCCGCCCGCATGAAAATATTTTCGGCGGCGAAGATCCCGGCTCCTATGTCAACTCCGCCATCACCTATGACCGGAAGGGCGCTTTCTTTTTCCAGGATCCCCTGCTCTCCCGGGTTCCCTGGCAGGCGCGTCATCTGTTCATGTATGGGCACGCGGGGTATGGGCTGACCAAGGATGCGTGTCTCTGGATTCACGATGTCGGCGCTGTCATCGTGGGACCGCATTTCCAGCCCGCGTATCCGTTGATGATGGGGGCCGTGGCGCGCGTGGCGCCCGATTTTTTCGTCCTGTGGGTCATTCCGCTCTTCGCGCTCTTCACGGCGCTCGCGCTCCGAAGTCTGGCGTTCCAATTATCCGGCAGTCGCTTCGCCGGCTGGGCGGCCATGGCCTTTTTTCTGCTGAACCCGCTGGTCCTCTGGCATGGCCGTTGTGCGCGGCCCGAGCTGATCGCGGCGTTCATGGCCCTTGGCGGATGGGCGCTGCTGATCCACGCCTGGAAAAACCCCCGCTGGACCACCTGTCTGGATATCGTCCTGGGCGCTCTCTGCCTGGCGGCGGCGCCGCTATTCCACATCACGGCCTGGCTGGTACTGATCCCCGCCGTCCTGGTCGTGGTTGTTTTGATCTTCTCGGGGCGTGGTGATTTTCTGCTTTGCCCCCTGGCGGCTCTGGGACCGTTCGCGGCCTTCCTATATCAACTCCGGCATGTCACCGATTATTACCAGGTGGGCGGGCTCATCGCCAATCTCCCGCCTTATACGCCGGTCGGGCTTGGCATTGTTTTTCTGTTGCTGGTCCTGGCCGCTGTTCGCCGGAAAACGGCCGCCATCGCCCCGCCCTTCAGGACCTGGACAATCGCCCCGCCCTGCGGGGCCGCGGCCGCGGCGGCGGGCCTGATTGCCTTGTATCTCCTCCGCCGTGATACCGGCAGCCTCCCGTTGATGCTCCATTATCTTTACCTGACCGACGTCGGCGCCGTCGTCAATATGATCTCAGGAGCCATCGCCAGCCTGGGCTTGCTGGGCTTGGGCGTATTCCTCTGCGGCTTTCGGACGCTTCAACGGGAACGCCTCATCTTCTGCCTGGCGATGCTTCCCGCCCTGTTCATCGGAGGCCAGACCGACAATTTCATGATGACCCGCTACTGGCTGATCGCCCTGCTCCCGATGCTCTCACTCGCCCTGACTTCGCTGGTCCTCTGGGTGCATGAACGCGGTGGGTGGTGGCGCGGGTGTTCCGTGGGGCTGGCGCTGGCCATCCTCCTGTTGGGCTTTCATAATCGGAGTCATCTGGCCACGCTGACGGAATATCGGGGCTGGTTGTCGTCCTTGCGGCCGATCGCCAAAACCCTCCAGGAGTCCCGGGGCCTGTTGCTATGCGAGTATTCCCGGATTGCCGCTTCGTTCGATCATTTCTTCGGCGTCCCGACCCTCGGCCTGGACAACGAACGACATTCGGACTACGCGTTGGCGGAAGGGGCATGGGCCGATATCGTCCGGAAACATCCCGATCAATCCGCGTTTTTTCTGACCCCGTTCCAGGAGCCTCGCAGCGACCGCTTCCTGTTCACTCCCGTGCAGCACACGACTTTTCACGGACAGACGCTCCAGCAGGCCCGGCGCGAACTGCCCACGCGCATCAAAGAATGGGACGTGGACCTGCATCTCTACCGCATGACGTTGCGGGAACCCGGCCAGAGCGATCCCCGCGCAACGTTTCCCTGCCGTCTGGCCCTGGACGCCGGCAACATGGGCTGGCGTAATTTTTCAAAAATGCGGGCTCGACGCTATGTCGTGGAAGGCCTTCCCGTTTCCACGGACAAACCCGCATCCTTGAATCCTTCCGCTCCCGACGGAATTCGGGAGGGGCTCCTGTTTTTCGCGACGGAAACGCCGCCTCCCGCGACGCCGATGGCGCCTTTGCTTACAGCCGGCCGGGACCGGATTTCCCCGCAAGCGGAATGGCTGCCGCTCGGCGATTCCTGGTGGGTGTATCGGATTTCAAACGTGAACGCCCTGCCGGCCGGACCCTGGACGCTGTCCGCCCCCGAGCCGCTGGTATTGAGCGATGCGCTCTGGATCCGGAAGGACGGCGGCGTCATCGTCGATGAAGCCATCGCGCGCCCTGCGCGGGTCCGGCAGAACGTAGTCATTCCGGCCCGATGGGCCCGTGCCGAGGCGCAGATGCTCATGCCGGTTCCCGGGAGCGGGCAAGGTCTCCTGCTGATTTTCGCCTACATGCCGGCGGTTGAAAAAAGACCCGACAGGATATTGGACGTCCTGTCCGATCCTTTCTCCAAATTGGCGTCGCTCGGTTTTCCGTCCGATCAATGGCATTGGCGGGCGGTTCCCTTCCGTCTTCCCGAAAGCGGGAAGTCCGTCCACTGGCTGACGCTGCGGTCGGACCTGCCGTGGGATTCGAAAGTTTCGGGTTTTCCCAAGGATCTCGGCCCGCTGATCGGCGCCGTGACGGTGCTGCCGTAATAAATAGTGATTCTTCAACGAAAGAATGGCATGGTTCACGGTTTAGGACGCTCTGGAGCGCCATTCAACGGAGAGCGTCGGCCGGGGTTCACAGTTATCCGTCAAAGGTATTGTCGGGGTGTAGCGCAGACTGGTAGCGCGCCAGCCTTGGGCGCTGGAGGTCGTGGGTTCAAATCCCGCCGCCCCGACCAACCTTCAATCGTTCCTTGGGTTGCGGCGATCGGTGCGCCACCGGTAAAGACGTTCCGTGAAACCGCCTTGCTCTTCGAATGCCCTGACCTGCGCCTCAAGCTGACGCTTGACCAGATACAGGCAGAGGTTCAGCAACGAAAGCGCGCCGTTGGCGGCCAACACCGCGGGAAGATCACGAAAAGACACGGCTGAAGACGACACGGACAGACACCGACCACCACGGACGTCGCCAGACCGGGCACTCTTTGTCCGTGTTCGTTCGTGTGTGTCCGTGTGCTTCGCGCCGTCCGTGTTCTTCGGGTTCTCCTTCTCTCGCCGCACCTCCTCGGCCACCCACGCGCGGAACTCGTCCAGCGTGGCGCAACGCATCGCCCTGAAGCGCGTCAGCGCGGAGTTCTCCGGCGGCCGTTTGGGAAGACCACGCTGGCGCA
>JACQHI010000082.1 GCA_016199105.1 Lentisphaerota bacterium
CCACGTGAGTGGCGCCACGTGAGTCACGTAGCACGTGCCAACGTGGTCACGTGATTGCCATCCGTCAGCCGACGGATGGCTCACGCCAACGGGACTCACGTCCAAAATGTCCCGAGTATTCACCTATTTCTTCATGGAGGGACGCAATCCTTTGCGTCCGCCGAGTTTTGCAGCGGAATCTGTTGTTGATTTCTTCGCGAAAAAGATGGACCCTCGCAGGGAATAGCAGGCCGATTCCATAACCATGAAGAGAAGCACAGCCATCTATGCCGCGCTTGCAGTTCTTCTCCAGTTATCCCTTGCCCGGGCCTATCAGACGATGGTCCCCGTATTCCGGCACTTCTACGCAGAACTCTACGGCAAGGATTCCCATCTACCATGGCTCACAGAGACAGTCCTCACTCACAACTGGATATTCTATGTATCCTCCATCATCATCGCTGTCGGTTGGCTGATGGCGCTGCGGAGCAGGAACAATGAAATAGCCGTTCACCTCACCTTTTTGGGAATGATTCTCTTCCTCATTCTGGATTTTATTCATGCTATCGCTCTCGGTCTTCCCCTGATAATCACGATTACAGAATTGGAATGAAGGCGGCGCTGCGCTCTCGCTTGCGAACCGTTCACAGGAGCAACAACACATGTCATCGGCACCGCCCCTTAGCGTCCCGCTGCTCACCGTTCTCGTTACGTGTCTCTCCTGGATGGCATGGGCGGGTGAACTCGCGCGGGAGGATTTCACGTTCGCCAGCAGCCTGGACGGCACGGGGCCGCTGTATGCGACGGTCATCTATCCGTCCGGGGCGCAGAAACTCCCGCTCATAGTCGTCCAACACGGCTACGACGGGCACCGGAGCAATGTGGTCTTTTCCGCGAATCGTTTCGCCCAAAAGGGCTTTTTCTGCCTGTGCATAGACACCCGCGGAAACGGCGGCTCCAAGGGCGCGCAGGACGACGGCGGCGTCGAAATCATGGATATCTATGACGGCATCCAGGCGGCGGCCGGGAAATATGGAGACAAGCTCGATACCGCCAATGCCTCCATTGTGGGCTACTCGAACGGGGGCGCCAATGCGCACTTTGCCGTCGTCCGGTTTCCCTACCTGTTTCGGGCGGCGATGTCGTTCTTCGGCATTCCTGACTATGGCCTGTGGAACAAGAACGGCGTCACCTTCCGGGTCACCCAATCCGTGGGCGGGACCGTGTCGGAAGTTCCGGACAAATATATCGCGAGAAATTCGACGCTCGCGCTCGGCAATTTGTGCGGCACCCGGTTCCACCTGGCGTATGACGAAAGGGACTGGACCTGCCCCGTGGCGATGCAGGAGGCTTTTATCGCCGCCATCCGCCGGAGAAATTATCCGGACCTGGTCGTTCACGCGAGCAAGTTCGGCGAAACCAACCGCTGGTCGCACGGGTACAACGAGGGCCACCTGAGCGCCGCGGAAGACGCCTTCCTGGAGGATATCGCCCAGCACAAGCCGGTCCTGCTCGCGATGCCGCCGGAAGGCGAACTTGTCGTGCTCGGGTTTATTGTCACCCCGCGATTCACCTGCATCCTGGGCAAGGGCGACGATGCCGCCGCGAAGGTCACGTACCGGTTCACGGCCGACACGGCAACATTCAAATTTTCCCCCATGACCTCGGACAGGAAGGCGAAGGCCGTTGTGACGCTTCCAGGCAAGGCAGGCGACAACCGCAGCGCCGGAGGAACCATCAGCTCAACAATTGAATTCCGGTAGTGAAAGCAAACTACGAAACACGCGAAAAGCGCGAAAACGAAAGCCAATCCCAAGGAAGCGACGAAACGGCGAGGCGGTGAGACGGTGCATCGGCGAAGGACAAGAGAGGCAACGCTTGTGAATGCGACTAATTATCGCGATTAGTCGCCGTTTAGTCGATGCACCATCTCGCCCATTCATCCTGGTTTCGCGTATTTCGCGCTTTTCGTAGTTGATAGTGAATTCGAATAGTTGAGTCCTGATCTGAGAAAACCCACCATGAAAATCCTGATCATGACCGATATGGAAGGCTGTGCGGGAATCCTCAACCACGACGACTGGGTCACGCCCACGGGACGCCACTATGCGAAAGGCATTCGTCTGCTCACCGAGGAAACGAACGCGGCCGTCCGGGGCCTGACGGACGGCGGCGCCACGGAGATCGTCGTCGTGGACGGCCACGGCTATGGCGGCATCGACCCGGAACTGCTGGACGAACGCGCCCAGCTCCTGCGCGGCGCGCCCTCGCCTCCCTGGCCCTGGGGGCTGGACAACTCGTTCCACGGCGTCGCGGTTGTCGGGCAACACGCCAAGGCCGGCACGCCCTATTCCCACATCACGCATACGGGCTGGTTCGACCACATCGATATGGCCGTCAATGGCATTTCGATCGGGGAATACGGAGAGCTGGCTTTTTGCGCCATGGAGCTGGGCCTTCCCATGATCCTCGCCTGCGGCGAAGAAGCGTTGGCCCGCGAAGCGGCCGCCTTGACGCCGGGCGTGGTCACGGTGCCCGTCAAGCGCGGCCTGCTGCCCGACGGCTTGGATCATCTCGACACGGACGCCTATCGCAACGCGAAGCTGTCGGCCGTCCATCTCGCCCCGGCGCGTGCGCGGCGTCTGATCGCCGAGGGCGCCAAAACGGCCGCCCGGCGCCTCGCGGCCGACTCGCATTCCTTCCGCTACCCCCAACTGTCTCCGCCCTACACCCGCACGGCCCGCCTGCGGAAAAACGGCGACACCCCCGCCCATACCGCGCGCGACACGCATCCCGGCAGCCTCATCGCGCTCGCCAACATGCCCTACACGCGGGTGACTTGACCTGCGGGTTTTTTGGGTGATGGGGATGATATTTTTGAGGCATAAAAACTGTTGAGGCAGATGAATGAACAGAAGAAAGAGAGCGATTTGGCCACTGTGGTTGGCCCTTTCGGTGTTGAGTTGCATCGGCATAGTTGTGTCGTTCTTCAACTTCTGGGCGGCGTGTGATCTGGGATATGACAGGACACCGGAAGGGAAAAGGATAATTGAGGTCTGGGGCTACGCTTTTCTTGGAACTCTCTCCTTGAGCATCTTTTTTGCGGTTCTCACAGCAAGGTTCTGGATGAAGTCACGTGTGCCGTGTGATGTCGGTCAGATTCAACAGAAATGAAGCCCACACTCCTGGTTGGCATTCCCATATACCTTGTGAGATCCGTTCGGATGGATAGGCGGCAGCCAGGGTGAGGCGTAGGACACTCTGTCGATAAGACATTCCAATCGGGTCGCCGGGACTGACCCGTGAGGGCCAGCCCCGGTTCCCGCATTTATCCCGCCTGCGGCGGGACCATGAGCCTTCGCTCGAAAGCTGATCTGAAACAAGGGTGTCTGTCATCCCAGGTGGCCCGACCGCTCCCGTGAGGGACGTTGGCCCGTCCCACGTGAGTGGCGTTGTCCAACGTGGCTCACGCCAACGGGACTCACGTCCGCAGGCGGGTGGACAGAGCACGCCCGCGCGACGGAGCGCGCGGGCCACCTTGTTTCGTAACCTTGAAAATCCGGCCGCAGGCCGGTGGCCTTTCGCCGTTTTGCGGCAAAATAGAGATGGCATTGGGGCGCATGCTTTGCTACCTTAAAGCCGGATGAGGAGGTGAATCATGGGTGTGTTCAGCGTTCCAATTGAACTGAAAAACTGGCAAAACCAGTTTCTTCCGGAGAGTCAACAGGGAGAGGATCTTCGTTGCAATGCCTTGGTGGACACGGGCGCCGCAGAACTTGCAATCCCAACGGATTTGATCGAGCGGCTGAAATTGAAGGAGACTGGCGAAGTGCAAGTCTACACGGCCGACGGGGGAGAACATACCTACCGGGTTTTTGGCATTGTCGAACTCTCCGTGCAAGGCCGCACATGTCAAGTCCGCGCCATTGAGCTCCCGCATGATGCCGAACCGCTCCTGGGCGCAGTTCCTCTTGAAGAGATGGACTGGCATGTCTCCCCACAGGAGAAGAAACTGGTGCCAAACCCCAAGTCTCCTCATAAGCCTCTTCTTCCGCTCTGTTGACAGAATGAAAATTCTGATCATGACCGATATGGAAGGCTGCGCGGGAATCCTCACGCACGACGACTGGGTCAGGCCCACGGGACGCTACTACGCGCAAGGCCAGCGCCTGCTCACCGAGGAAACGAATGCGGCCATCCGGGGCCTGATGGACGGCGGCGCCACGGAGATTCTTGTGGTGGACGGGCACGGCGCCGGCGGCATCGATCCGGAACTGCTGGATGAGCGCGCCCAACTCCTGCGCGGCGCGCCCTCGCCCGCCTGGCCCTGGGGACTGGACAAGTCGTTCCACGGCGTCGGTTTCGTCGGGCAGCACGCCAAGGCCGGCACGCCCAACTCCCACATCACGCACACGCAATGGTTCGACCACATTGATATGGCCGTCAACGGCGTTTCGATCGGGGAATACGGCCAGTTGGCGCTGTGCGCGATGGAACTGGGCGTTCCCACGATCCTCGCCTGCGGCGAGGAGGCACTGGCCCGCGAAGCGGCCGCCTTGACGCCGGGGGTGGTCACCGTGGCCGTCAAGCGCGGGCTGTTGCCGGACGGGCTCGACGCGCTCGACGCGGACGCCTATCGCAACGCGAAGCTGTCGGCCATCCATCTCGCCCCGACGCGCGTGCGGCGCCTGATCGCCGAGGGCGCCAAAACGGCCGCCCGGCGCCTCGCGGCCGACCCGCATTCCTTCCGCTATCCGCAACTGTCGCCGCCCTACACCCGCGCGGTCCGCCTGCGAAAGATGGGCGACACCCCCGCTTATGCCGCGCGCGACACGCATCCCGACAGTCTCATCGCGCTCGCCAACATGCCCTACACGCGGATCCTATGACCGCAAAATCCGGTTGGATTTCACCTGCCCGCAGTGTTGCGCGAAGCGCTTCGCACAGCGCTGCAGGCGGGAGTGTGTAACAGGCTTCCCGTGAGGGACGTTGTCCCGTCCCAACGGGACTCACGTCCAGCCTGTTTTCTTAACAAGCAGGCGGGACGCCCGCACCACTTTGGGCAAATCCAACCGGATTTTGCGGTCATAGGAAATCAGGCGCCCAGGATGCGGCGGCCTTCGTCGAGGAAGATGCCCTTCAGGTTCATCTTCAGGGCGTCCGGGTTCGGGGACTGCGCCAGGCCTTCCTTCTCGTTGATGGCGCCATCCTTGATGTATTTGTAGATGGCCTGATTGAAGGTCTGCATGCCGTCCTCACCGCCGGTTTCGACGGCGGCCGGAAGGACATCGAGCTCGTTCTTGACGAGCAGCTTGCGCACCGTGGGCGTGTTGACCAGGATTTCCACCGCCGGCACCACGCCGCCCCGGATGGCCGGGATCAGGCGCTGGCATAAAATCGCGCGCAAGGTCGTGCTCAGCGCCAGGCGCACCTGCTCCCGCTCGTCGGCCGGAAAGAAGTCCAGCATCCGGATCACCGCCTGCGCCGTTGTCGTGGCATGGAGGGTGGACAGCACCAGGTGCCCCGTCTCCGCCGCGCCGAGGGCCACGCGGAAACTGGAGTGATCGCGCATTTCCCCGATCATGATGGCGTCCGGATCCTGTCGCAACACGTACTTCAACGCCGTGCCGAAGGATTCCGTGTCCAAGCCGACCTCGCGCTGGGTGATGACGCTCTGCTTGTCGAAGAAAACGTATTCCACGGGATCTTCAATGGTGATGATGCGGCTTCGCAAATTCAGGTTGATGCACTGCACCAGCGAGGCCAGCGTGGTGGACTTGCCCGAGCCGGTGGCGCCGGTGATGATGATGATGCCGGTGTCGCACAGCGACAGTTTCTCCAGGATCGGGGGCAGGCTAAGATCCTTGAAGGACGGGATTTCCGTCTTGACGTGCCGGAACACCAGCGTGGGAATGTGCTTGGCCAGGAACACGTTCACGCGAAACCGGCCGAGTCCCTCCTCCTCCAGGGAGAAGTCCATCTCGAAGGCCTCCTTGTTCCGTTTCAGGTGATCGGGCACGATATCCACCACAATGCAGCGCAGATCGTCGGCGCTGAGCTTGGGCATGTCGCTGTTCACCAGGTCGCCGTGAACGCGGAATACCGGCGCCTCGTTTTCCTTCAGATGAATATCCGACGCCCCCAGGGACACGGCTTTTCGCAGGGTAACCGTCATCAGACTCATGATCGCATCCTTTCTTGGTGTAACGGCATGGCATCCCAATGCAAACCAAGGCTATGTTCCAGGCGCCATGGACAGCGGCGGCGGATCCGACGCCGCCGCTGGGGGAAACAACCGATAATCCTCCCCGAACTGCTCCAGGAAATACAGGGCATAGCACCGGAAAAAAACCAGCACCGGCAGAAAGATAACCGTTCCCAGGTAGGGAATCAACGCCAGACAACAGGTCAGGCAGGCCACGCCCAATACGATAAAGCCGGCCGCCATCTGCAGGACATACCGGAAGAGCACATACAGAATGAACGATCCCTTATGCGCGTTGAAGACCGCGAAGAACAGTCCCCACGCCCGCCGCACCCGGCAGGCGTTTTTCGCCATGATGGGCACCACGAAATCATCGAGAAAAACCGTCAGCACGCCCAGCGCCAGGAGAAACGCCGCCAGGAACAGGCTGCCCAGCACAAGGGCGGCCAGGGCATTGAACTGGAACACGCGGCGCTGGATATCCGGCGCCGCCACCAGCGCCAGCGTAATCGCGACCAGCGCCAGGATCAGCATGGCCGCCACCCCCAGCGCCAGATTGAACAGAAAAAGCGAGTTCCCCTCCTTCCGGTATTCGCGCCAGGGCGCCCGGATTTCACCGCGGTTATTCACGACATTATCGAGAAACATGAATTTCGACCGGCTGGAAATCCAGATCATGACGAGCCCGACGACCACAGACAGGACCACCCCCAGCGCCGCCAACCCGAGAACAAAAGTCCAGTGCGATTGCACCCAGCCCGTCGTGGCATCCACCAGTTCCACCGCTTCCGATTCCGGCTTGTTCCAGAAATTCGCGACATTCAACGGCAGGCCGCCGCCCCCCGGCGGCGCCAGCGCCAGCCACGCGGTAAAACCCATGCCGAACCATTTCGTCATGTTGAACGGACAAAAGAGAATGGCCTTGACGCTCTCAAACGCCCGGCTGACCGGAGCGATAACGGATATGTTCATCGGCTTGTCCACAGGCGGATGACTTCCTCCGCGGCGGCGGCTTCAAGATATTTCCGGGCGTCCCGAATACAGTCGGCCAACGGCAATCCCGGCGGCGAGACTTGACGGCACCACGTGAGCCCGATGCGGCGCAGGGACGCCGGGCCGGTCTCGAGCCGGCCCGCCAGCGCCAATACCGGTTTGTGCGCGGCGCGGGCCATGCGCCCAACGCACGCCGGCACCTTGCCATAGGCGGTTTGCCCGTCAAGGCAGCCTTCCCCGGTCAACACCAGATCGGCCCAGCGCACGGCTTTCTCCAGGCCGCATTGCCGCGCCACCCATTCCGCGCCGGACTCCAGGGACGCGCCCAGGAAGACCGCCAGCCCCGCCCCCACC
>JACQHI010000084.1 GCA_016199105.1 Lentisphaerota bacterium
CGTGGCGGCGGCGCGCGAGCGGAATATCCCGGTGTGTAATGTGCCCGTCTATAGCACCGATTCCGTGGCCCAGTTCGTGTTCGCGTTGTTGCTGGAGTTGTGCCACCACGTGGGCCTGCATCATGACGAAGTGACAGCCGGGACGTGGTCCCGGAGTCCCGATTTTTCGTTCTGGAAGACGCCGCTGGTCGAATTGGCCGGGTTGACGATGGGCATCGTGGGATTTGGCCGGATCGGCCGGCGCGTGGGCGAACTGGCGCATGCGTTTGGCATGCGGGTCCTGGCGTTTAACCGGCATCCCGGGCCGGCGCCGGCCTACGAACCGTTCGCCTGGTCACCCCTGGACGACGTGGTGTCGCAATCGGATGTCGTCAGCCTGCATTGTCCGCTCACGCCGGAGAACAAAGGGATGGTGAACCGTCTGTTTTTGAGTCGAATGAAGCCGACGGCTTTTCTTGTCAATACGGCGCGGGGTCCGCTGGTGGTGGAGCGGGACCTGGCGGAGGCGTTGAATGGCGGGCGGATCGCCGGGGCGGCGGTGGACGTGGTGTCGGCGGAACCGATCCGGGCGGACAATCCCTTGTTGACCGCCCGGCATTGTCTTATCACCCCGCACATAGCCTGGGCGACGCTGGCCGCGCGGCGCCGGTTGATGGCCGCGACGGTTGAGAACGTGCGGTGCTTCCTGGCGGGCAGGCCCGTCAACGGGGTGAATTGATCGGGACGATTCGGATCTGAACCCACAGCTCCATGGGGAGCTGGGTGAGGCGGACTCCTTCGGAGTTCAGCATGACGCCGTCCGCCCAGTCGTCCGATTTGCATGTTGCAATTAAATATGCGATCGCCTATTTAATTGCAACACAGGAGGTGGTATGAAATTCACGTCGTTTCACTCGCCCGCCTTTTCGGCGACGGTTCTTCGTCGTCAAGTGGGGGCGGACCTTGTGGATTTGCTGGCCGCACTCGGCGAGATCATGCTGACCCGAGGTCGGGCGCTGTTATGGCATCGAAGCGTGCGCTGTCGAACGGCTTATTACCGGGCAGCCCACCGGTTGCGGTCCGCCGGTCTCCTTGTTCATCGCCGGTCTCCCAATCATTTTCCTGTTCTGGCCCTGACGCTCAAGGGAGAAACGCGGGTGTCGGACACGATTTTTCCCGAGCGCTTTTGGCGGCGGCGTTGGTCAGGGCGGTGGTCCGTTCTGATGTATGACATTCCCGAGCGCGAACGGGGCTATCGCCAGGCGCTGCAAAAGTTTCTCCAGCGCCAGCGGATGGGCTGTCTCCAAAGAAGCGTCTGGATATCCCCTTTCGATGTCCGTCCCCTGTTTGATGACTTGCGGGAGGCGGCGGAAGTGGATGCCTACGCCGTGCTTTTTGAAGCCCGGAACGTCCTCGGGCAAAAGGACGCGGACTTGGCCGCGCTGGCGTGAAACTGGGAGGCGATCAACGTCGCACAGGCGCGGTATATCGCGGAGAGCGAAAAACGACGGCAGACCTATGCGCTTCGTCGGGCGGATCCGTGGGGCGTCATGCGGCGTGAACTCCAGGAATACCACCACGCCATGCAAGGCGATCCGCTCCTGCCGGAAGCGCTCTGGCCGGGGGCTTATCAAGGGCCGCGCGCGGCGGCCGCGTTCCGCCGCTTTTTGCGAACCGTCGTCCGTTCAAGGCTCGTTCTATGAGTTGCAATTAAATAGGCGATCGCCTATTTAATTGCAATTAGTGGGATTCGCGGGAAGACCCGTCCGTGTCAGGACTTCGCTGTCGTAAGCGCGGCGATGAAGGGCGCGGAATCGAAGACGAAGCCATAGCCGGTGGAGACCCGCCAGAGGCCTTCCGCCTTGAAGGCTTCCGTGCGCGCGGATTCGCGGTTTTCAACCGCGGTGACGGCGTCACGGATCACGGAGCAAAAATACCAGCGTCGTTTCATGTCCCGCATGCCGCCCGGCGACGTCATCAGGCACCAGTTGACGGCAAACCCGATATAGATGAGATGGCTCACGCCCGCGGCCCGGCACAGGGCGTTGAGTTGGGCGGCGTTTTCGGCGATGCCCTCGCCGGGCAACGGTCGCGCCTGCGGGGCGAAATCGAGGGCGTCGTCCGGTCCCAGGCGATTGTGGTCGCCGCACTGGCCCAGTTGGTTCAGGAGTTTTCGGAAACCGATGTTGGCGTCACTGTGCGGGGCGTCGCCGGTGAATTCGGGCTCTTCGCCCGCCAGGGCCGCGGCCTTTTGGTAATCCGGCAGGCGCTTGTAATAGTCGCCCCCGCCCACGACGTGCAGAACGGTCATGCCGGCGGCCCGCGCGGCGGCCAGAAGCGGAGGGAAAACGGTTTGAAGGATCCGGCTGGCCCGCGGCAGGTATTCGCAGATGCGATGGCGCACCGGAGCGGTTTCCGGCGTTCCGCAATCCCAGGCATGCATGCTGACCAGGGCGGTCTCCGCCAACGGCAATTCCACGGGCGCCTGCGTCCAGCCGCCCATGGCTTCGGCGGGAACGTCGCGGGTCGCATCCGCGTCGAAATTCCGGTAGATGTGGGCGGGCAGCGACAATGTTTTTGAGGGTGATTTCATGGAGGTGTGTTTTTCTTGCGTTCGTAAAGCCAGGTTAACCAGATGCACATTTCATACAAAATGATCATGGGGACGGCCATGACGACTTGGGAAAAGACATCGGGGCCCGGCGTCATGAACATGGCCAACACCAGGATGACGATGACGGCATGGCGTCGTTTGGAGGCCATCTGCGCGGACGTCACGATGCCCAGACGCCCCAACACGAGGAGAATCACCGGCAGCTCGAACGAGAGGCCGAAGGCGACCAGGAGTTGGAGGGCGAACGCGATGTAGCTGACCGCCGTCCACTCGGGCTTGATGCCCAGCCAGGTATGAAGCCCGAACATGATTTTCAGGGCGACGGGAAGGGTGTAATAATAGCCCAGAGCCACGCCGGCGGCGAAAAGGAGGACGGCCAAGCCCAGGCCCTGGAAGATAGCCTGCCTTTCCCGGGCCGTCAGGCCGGGGAAAATGAAGCGGGCGATCAGGGCCAGGATGATAGGCAGGCTGAAGAGAATGCCGCACCAAAACATCATCTGCAGGGCGATCGAAAAACCGCCCGCCACATCCAGCGAACGCAGAAAATCTTCCGGGTGCGTCGTGATCTGGCCTAGCGGCGCCATCAGGAATTTGAAGATGGATGGCGTCAGCGGGACGGCCACGGCCATGCCGATCGCCAGGCAGGCGACCGAGCCGAGAATGGTCCGGCGCAAGTCTTCCAAGTGTTCGAGGAATGGCCGGGGCGCGTCACTGGGTTCTTCGGCGGTCATGGGATGAGAGGCGCCTCCCAGCAATTCGCATTATGACCGCCAACATTCCGGATGACAGGCAAGAATGCCAGTCGTACTAGGAGTAAGTCAGCCATTCCTGGCTGACTCAGGCGTCGAACGGCGTCGAACGGCGTCATAATGCGAATTGCTGGGCGCCTCCTGACGATACGGCCATTGAGGAGTCCGGGCAGGTTCGAGTTTAAACCTTCGCGGCTTCCATGCGGGGCGTCCACCGTTGTTTGATTTTCGCCGGGCGGGTCAACATGGCGCGCAGTTCTTTCGCGTTCAGTTTGCCGACAACCGCTTCCGGGACGCCCAACGCCATCAGGCGCTTGCGATGCATCTTCATGCGGCGCTGGCGTTCGCGGGGTGCTTTTGACGACCAGGTTAATTCTTCATTGGATCGGCCTGAGCCCATGGGATTTCCTTCTCCAGTCGTACGGTCGTTATTCGTTGCGTTCGGCTCAAAAACGGAGGCAGTCTAGGAAATGCCCCGCCGAAAGGCAAGGGGGAAATGCGGAATGCGGAATGGGAAATGCGGAATGAGGAAAACGCGAAAATCAACTCTCAACGCCCAAGTAACCATGGCCTGCCCGCCTGTCCGCCAGACTGTGTGAAATAATGGTAAAGACACGGTCACGGCGGAGCGTGACCCTCCCGTGAGGGGAGGGATCCATCCTTCGCAGTCAAGAGTTATGCTACGGTGGAGGCAGGCCGCGCTTTCCGGCGGCGGTACATCACCACATAGAGCGCGATAATGGCGGCGCACCCGACCAGGACCCAGAGCGTTGCTTTTTTCGAGTACTGTTCGATGAGAGCGCGATTCTGGCCGGCGATGTAACCGATGGCGGTGAGGATGGCGACCCAG
>JACQHI010000087.1 GCA_016199105.1 Lentisphaerota bacterium
GACGGCGGGCAGTCTGCTGACGTGCCCGCCCTACAAATCTCGATTAATCTATGGAGGCTTCGATGGCCCCTTTTAGGGGCCTTTCTCATGCCGCTGATTCTACCGGTGGTAGGTGATTCGTTCAAGTGGAACAGTTCAGCAATATAAAAAGGGGATCTATGAACACAAGAGAATGTCCGAGTTGCAAGTCGCCGGTTGCCGACAATGTGGATATGTGCGGAACCTGCGGGTGGCAGTTGAATGTGGGGATCGGCAAAGGCGGCGCTTCGATCGTTCGCCCCGCCGTCCGTCCGAAAATGCCCTGCGTGGTCCAGATCGCATTCACGGATGACCGTACGGGTTCGAGTGACCAGTTCAAAATTGGCATTCCGATCACGGTCGAAGGCATCCTGACCCCGGTGGTGGCCAAGGCCCGCGAGGTCAAGGTCTGGTTCCAGGTCCATGGGGATCTCGATGAAGGACAGGACATGGTCCTGTTGCTGGATGGCGGTTCGCCGGAGGATGCGAAAAAGGCGGTCCAGACGGTTGATTATTCCGGAGGCGGGGATGCCCCGGAACACCATCTCGATGCCGTGGAGAAGCTGCTGAACACGGTTCCCTGGATTGCGGACCCGAAAAAGGCCCGCGGGGCCATCGTCCTGCTCGCCACGGCGGATTCCAAACCCGCCCGCTCGGGAAAGAGCGCCCGGCAGATCGGCGAGGAAATCAAGACTCGCGGAATCCTGCTTTACCTCGTTTGCGAGGAAACGCCTCAGCTCCGGGAGTTGAGCGATGCGGCGGGGGGCTGGCTGTTCAAGATATCGAATACACCGGACCCGAAGGAAATGCAGCAGATCGCTGCGAAAGTGGCGGCGTCCATCACCATCCAGGCCGGAGCAGGCGCGACCGTGCCCTTGACGGCGCCGTAAACGGGATCGTAAGGCCGAAACGAATGAACATCAACCAGGACCCAGGAGATTAAAACCATGAAGAAATGCCCTTCCTGTTCGAATAACGTGGACGCAGCGCAGATGTGCTGCCCGACGTGCGGCTGGCAGTTCGCCAGCCCGACCCTCTGTGCCGTGAAGCCGGGTACGATTGCCCGGAGTGGCCAGACCATAGCCCGGGGCGTGACCCGCCCGAATTGGATTTGCCGGGATGCCTGCCAGTTGGCGGTGCTCGTCCGTGACAAGTCCGGCTCCATGAAAGGCCAGAAGGCCCGTGACGCGTCCCAGGCCAGTATGGACCTGGTCAAGGTCCTCGCGGAGCCGTCCAACAAGGACGGTTTCTTCTGTTCCGTCGTGGATTTCGCCAGTTCCGCCGAAATCATCCATCCGGCTACGAAGGCCGCGGAATTGGTCGGTCAGATGAGTCAACTGAAGCCGGGATTCCTGGGTGGATGCACCAACATCACGGATAGCCTGGCGAAGGCCAGTGACATTGTCAGCGGCTTCACGCCGGTGGATAACCGCAAGCAATTGCGCCCGCTGGTTTTGCTGTTCAGCGACGGGGGCCATAACGAGGGTCCCAGCCCCGACGCGGTGGCGGCCGCTTTGAAGGCCGATGGCGATCTGATCTGCATCGCCTTTGGCGGCAACGCCGATGAAGAGGATCTCCGGAAATGGGCCTCGCCGAACCTGTTCACCCGTTGCGCGAGCGGGGCCGATCTGCGCAAGTTCTTTGCGTCCGTCGGAGCCACCCTGCAAGCCACTCGCGCCCGGGGCATCAATGCCACGCAAGCGCTGGCGGGCCTGAACGTTTCATAACCAGAAAGAAAATACCCATGAGAGTATCTCCAAGCAAAGCGCAAACGGAATACCTGAGAGCGATTGGCGTCTATGCGGCGTCGGCACCGGCGTCCCGGGGCGTGCCCGACGTTCAAGATCCGGGCTTGGTACCCAGCGGAAGCCACCACGCCGGCGCGCCGTCAACCTCCTCGCTGTCTCTACCTTCCGGGTTGATTGTGTTTATTGTGATTCTGGCTCTCCTGTTGTCGGCCCTGGCGTCACGCGGCGTGGAGTTGCCGGCCTTGACAGACGTCACGCCTGACATCGCGGGATTGTCGGCGCAGGTTAGCGCCCTGGACGGCGACGAAACGGGCATCGAGGAAGCCCTTGTGCCCGTAGGGCCGGGAGAAAGTGAAATCCCCGGGGACAGCGCCGAAGCGGAGGAGGAACTCCTTTTCCTGGTCACTGACTGTCTGGACGGGCTTGGGCAAAAATGCGCGGAGCTGGAGAAACGCCTGGCGACGCTGGATCAACGCATCGGCCAATCGAGTCAGGACAGCGCCCAAGCCATTCGGAAGCTTGGCGCCGAAGCGAAAGCCGCCCGGATGAAAGACCGGGTGGAAGTGGAAAACGACCTGGAACAGATGCGGCATGGTTCCTTGTTCTGGGTTCTCGGTTTTTCGGCTGTAGCGGGAATGTTGACCGGCCTGATCCATGCGACAAGGAGACTGCCAATGGAAACAGAGAAGAAGCTGACGGGAGCGACCGTCACGCAGGAAGCGCTGATTGAACGCCGGACCAAGCTTTGCACGGCCTACGGTGTGGCACCCAAGCCGGCGGAGGGAAAACGCAAACAACCCAGTCAGCTTGCCGTCGCGGCCACCCGGGCGCCAACACTCGTGCCCCTGGACTCCCAGGAACTGCAAAACCAATTGATAGCCACAGCCGCAGGAATGAAGTCGTTGCGCGTACTGCCCTCGGCGGCAACCGCACCGTGGCAGCTCGGCGTGGCATCGCTGAAGGGCAATGTGCGTCCGCAAAATCAGGATGTCGGCGTGGCGTTTATGATCGGGGAATGCGACCTTCTCGTGGTTGCCGATGGCTGCGGGGGCCCTCCCCATGGGCGCGAAGCGGCCTACTTGTCCGTGACCGGCGCGAGTCTGCGGCTGATCCAGGTCCTGGGTTCCACCCCGAACGGGAAGCTCCCGGATATTGAAGAGGCGATTCGCTCGGCGATCTGGGCGGCCCACCATCAGTTGGTTTTGCAGGCGGATGACCTCAACATCGCCTGCGGCGACATCAACGGCGGTTTGCGGACGACGTTGATCATTGTGGTCGGCCACAAGGACAAGCTGCATTTCGGTTATGTCGGTGACGGGGGAGGGTGGATGGTCCGGACCAACGGCCAGGTGGAGCGATTTCTTGTGCCCCAAAAATCGGCCGACGTTCTGAACGTTCTCGACGCCTCCATGGGCCCCTTGCTGGCGGGCAATCCCGTGCTGGGGACCGTGGACCGCGCTCCTGGAGATTTGGCCTTGGCCGGGAGTGACGGGGTTTTCGACCGCATTCCGGCATCGGAAATCGAAGTGTTCGGCAAGGATATTCTCAGGGCCTGCATCCAGTCGGACGGCGACCTGCAGAAAGTCGCAGGCAGGGTTTGTGAGGAATACGCGGAGCTGAAAGATGCCGCGGGTTTTATCTGCGATGACAATTTGACCCTGGGCTTGATGGGCACCCGGAGCAAGCCGGTGCTCGGCGCGGGTTTCTGGAACAGCGCGGCTTCAGTCTCGAAAGCGAACTAAGGACCCACGCTAAAACAACGTAACATTTTGTCGGGGCCAGGTTCTCAAGGTTGCGATCCGGAGTCAGCTATAGTGGTTCAGATAAATAATTTCACAAATTAACCACAAAGAACGCAAAGATCGCATAGAAAATGAAATTGTATCATGAAAAAGAAATCGTTCAAAACCGAAATTCAAGGCATCAAGGTCGTCCTGGAGGATCTTGAAGGCGCCGGGGGGGAGGGTGAAGTGTATCGCGCGCGGAACACGGCAACCGGAGAATTGGTTGCGGTGAAGCTGTTCTCGGACAAATTCAAGACACCCGACACGCTCCATCGAATCCGGTTTCTCGCCAGCCTGAACCTTCAGAAGGCAAGTCCCGTGTTATGCGGACCGATTGACACGATCTACAACGGCGTGATGGGCCACGTCGCCCCCTGGGCGAACGGCATTTTACTCGACGACTTTCTCAAGGACCCGCAGTTCACGCTGATGGAGGCGCTCCAGATGTGTGTCGCCATCGCGCACGGCATCGGCATTCTGCATGCGAAGGAGATCGCCCACGGCGATATCCAGGCCATGAACGTCAAGGTCCACAAGCAGGGAGACGTGGCGCGGATCGGGTTGATTGACTTCGACAACTACCGGTGCCGCTCGGTTCCCCTGCCGGCCATGGTGGGGCAATCCATGTATATGGCGCCCGAATTGCGGGAAAAACCCGGCGCTGTCCCCGACCTCTTTACGGACCGGTTCGAATTGGCCGTGGTCTTTCACGAGATTCTTCTGCTCCGTCATCCGGCGGCGGGTTACGACGGCACGGAAGACCAGTTCATGAAGGCCATGTGCTCGGGGGTGTGGATGCAGGACCGCGCGCGAAATCGCAAGGACGGGTCAGCTCTTGGCGGGTATCCGGTCATCGTGCTCAATCCGGAAATGGAGAGTCTGTTCCGGCTGGGTTTCTCTCGCGACGCAACGAGCCGGCCCAGTCCGCGGGACTGGACCAACGCGCTGATCAATGCGTTGAATGCCATCGGGGTGTGCCCCGTTTGCGGAGTCCAATTCATCGTGGATTCGAGCAAGTTGAATTGTCCGCTTCCGCTCTGTCACAAGCAGTTTCCGGAGCTCCGGGCCTTTCTGCCCAATGGCCGTGAAATCCCCCTGTCCTCCGGATCGGTGCCCATCGGCCGCGCAGATCTGAACAATGCGCCGAAGGTCAGTACCCGGCACGTGGTGTTCCATAAAATCGGTCCGGACACATGGATGACCGCGGTGGGAACGAATCCCACCTTCCGGTGGGCCGGCGGGAACTGGATTCAATTGCCCAACGATCGCAAGCTGTTGGTTCAGAAGGGCGACAAGCTCCGGCTGGCCGACATTGAGATTAGAGTCGCGTAGTAAAACAAGGAGGTTCTATGTTACTGCCCATTCAATTGTTTCTTTTCGGTGTGCTCCTGGCGAGCCTGTTTGAGCTCGGCTACTGGTTCCTGGACAGGTTCCTGCTCGTTCTAACCGAGAAACTGAACCTGGCCATCGGCTACTGGGTTTGCGTAGTGGTCGTCGGAGGGGCGGCGGTCGGATCCAAGTTTTTGCTGATGAACGGACCGCACTGTGTGGTCTTTCTCCTGCCCATCATCCTGCATTTACTGGCCGCTGACAGTGGGCCTTTGTTTGCGATGAAGCCAGCAGCGCGAAAACAGCGGGAGGATCAGCCATGAATCAGGATTGTCTGAAACGGATTGGAGACGAACTGCTTGAGCTTGCGCGCCGCATTGGCCGCAAGCTCAAAGAGCTCCATGGCCAGGCGGAGGGGCATGCCGATCTGCGCCGACTTGGCCTTTGCTGTATTTTGCTGTTGACCGTTGTCTTTTCGTTCAGCCCGCTTCTGGGTCTCGCCTGTTTTCTCGGTGCGGGTTTGTATCTCTCGATGTGACCCATTCTCCAGTCCTTCTTGCACAGCCTCAATCCCTGCCTGAGAGCCTATCCGAAAA
>JACQHI010000088.1 GCA_016199105.1 Lentisphaerota bacterium
CGCCGGAGTCTCGCCCTCCAGCGCAACGATTTTCCCGCAACAGGATTCAGGGAAGCTGTTTCGCCAACCCGAACCCCGACTTGTCCGCCATAGCCCCCAAGGCGACGGCGGAACACTGAACCCTTTATCCTGACCCGGTTTCAGACCCCCTTATAGCCGATGGACTTCCAGACTTTGCGGGCGTGCGCGATCGCCTTGGCTGAGGGCTTCAAGTTTCCGTTCAGGCTGGCCGGAGGCTGGCCCGGCCCGGCATCCTCGGGGAAGGGCGACCAGTTGTCGTCGGCATAGGGTTTGCGAGCCGCTTTGCTCTTGAAGTCCGGAATGGCGAAAGGTTTGCCGTTCTCGAGACAGCTTCGCCAGCCGAGGATCGAGACCGCGGCCATCGCCGCGGCGCGATACACGTTGAGATAGGGCTGTTTCCGGTCGCGGATCGCGTTGGCGAAATGGAAGTTGGTCCAAAAATCGCCGCCACCATGCCCCGCCTTGGCGGCCAGGTCGCCATGTTCGGGCCAGTCCGGCTGATACGTGCGGTCCACCGGCTGGCCGGGATGGCGAAGCCAGGGTTCGTGATGGACCCGGACTTCCCCCCCGTGCAGGCTGGAGGCCATCCCGTTATCGCCATGCACTTCATAGCGGATGCGATGGATCGAACTCATCCCCAACCCCCAGATGCGGAAGACCGAGCCGTTGTCCATGCGGCACAGGATCACGCCGCCGAAGTCGCCGATCTTGACGGTATTCGGCGCCTGGATGCGTTTCGCGGGAACGGAGAGCGCATTCAGCGACACGGGCAGTGTGTCGGTGATATACATCAACGGCGCCAGGGCATGGGTGACGTAATAGGTGGGCGGGAGCCAGTTGCGCCAATGCTTCATACCCGGTGAAATGCTGAGGCGCCAGTTCTCCTCGGCCGGATGGTTGTATTCGCCTTCCGCGTACTGCACGTCGCCGATCTCGCCGGTGCGATAGACCCGGCGCAGTTCCTGGCAGCCGAGCATGTAGGGATAGTTCTCGGCCAGCATGTAAATCTTCCCGGTTTTCTCGACCGCCTCGACCAGCTCCGCGCATTGGGCCATCGTTCGCGCGGCGATGCATTCGCTCATGACGTGCAGGCCGGCGTTGAGCGCCTTGACGGCGAACGGGGCGTGATCGTGACAGTAATTCGCCAGCACCACGGCGTCCATGTCGTGCTTCAGAAAACGGTCATAATCGGCATAGGTGGCAACCTTGAATCGCTTGCCGACCTTGTTCAGCCGTTCCTTCCATGTGTCGCAAATGGCGACCAGCTCCATGCCGGTGTGCGCGGCCCCCTGCATGAAGGACTGTCCCCGACCCACTCCGATCACGCCGCCCCTGATTTTCTTTGCGCTCATTCTCGCTGTCTCCTTTGTTGCCTGTCCTTCCGAATCTTTTCAGCTATTTCGCAAAGTCCGGCGCGGCGGGTTTTGCTCCATGCGCTTTTTCGCGTTTATAAAACATACGGAAAGAATTTTCAGGCGCCCGGACGACGAACGGATCCGTCACCTGGTATTTTTCCGACACCTGGAATCGGATGCCGGTCTCTTTCGTCCAGGCGTAGCCGTCCTCGGAAATGAAGCTCACGAAGGTCGTGGAATGGGGCTGTTCGAAGCCGTACATGCGGAACCGGCCGTCGGTCAGGCGCAGCGGTTGGGTCACGCCGTAGCCCGGGGGTGAGAGGATGCCGCGATACTGGAACGTCTTTCCGTCCGCGCCAACGGCCACCACCGTGCCGCGCTTCGTCAGGCTGAAGACGTGCATGATCCATTCCTTGCCGTTCCAGAACACGTCGGGATCCACCAGACCGGGATAGGTGAACACCGGACCCTCGGCCTGGAAATTCACGCCATCGGCGCTGACCGCGCTTTCCACGCTGTGATCGCCTTCGGCATGGACGTTCCCCTCGAAGGCATAGAAGTAAAGCCCGATGCGTCCGTCCGTCCGCCGCACCGGGCAGAAATCCACCGCCCGTTTGCGGCCGAGCCCCTCGATCCGGCAGGAGACGCTCGTGAACGTCCGGCCGGAATTGGTGGAAACCAGGCCGCCCAGGCGTTCCGGTCCCTGTGAGGCGTCCACGAAATACACCCGGATCGCCCCGGCGTCATCGGAGATCGCGGAGGGGACGGAGGCATGCAGGGCCAGAGGCGCGGAGGTTTCCTCGCGCCACGTCAGACCGTCAGTGCTCACGGCGGTATGGATCGTGTGGGCGAACGGTCCGCGGGAACCCTGCGGAGGTTCAGGTCTCGATTTCTGCGGTCCGCGCATTTGCCCCGACGCCGCCATCGTTCCCATTCCGAGCGCCACACCCGCCAGAATCAGATTCGATCTCCATCGTTTCATGCCGACCTCCTCGCCGGAAATGTTTCAAAAAAATGGAGGATGAATGATGCAGTCGGCGAAATCAAGTCCGGAGTCGGCCGGAGCAGCAGACGGGATAATCGGCTTTTCAACGACGGATCGCTTTGATACCGTTCGTGCCACTAACAGGCCCAGTCGTATTTCTGCGTGAAGGATTAGCCGATGCTGCTGCTTCCCATCAACACCCACGAAAGCGTTTTGGAGCCGTTTTACGACACGCTCTTGTTCGATGAAACCGCCTGGGCGCTCGAGCCCGGGCCGGGCGTCCACTTGGAGCACGCCGCGTGGGGCTACACGTGGTACCGCTCGTGGCGGCACGCCGCGGCCGGCGGACGCGTCCTGGCGTTGCGCAGGACCTACGGGCTCGCGCTGGGCGATTTCGACCTGTTGCGCATGCTCGTCAGTTGGGCCGATCACCTGACATTGACCGTTAGCGCGGGCATTGATGGTCAATCCGTCAGGCTCCTGGACCGCCGACGCGGTGCCAATCGCTTCGACGAATTGAACCTGCCCCTGCGCGGCTTGTGCCTGGATTGGCTGGAATTGGCGCTGGATTCCGGCACGGACGCGCCCGGCCGGCTCGATATCATGTCGTTCACGCTGGTGGACACGTTGTGCGAACAGCGCTGGGAGCGCCGGTGTCAAACCTTCGCCTCCGATTGGAAGCATTGCCTGCTCGCTGAATCCGAACGGCCGGCGCAACCGGCGCCCGCGTTGGAGCTGGCGTTCGGACGCGACGGGTTGGATTCCATCCGGCGCAAGGTGGCCCCCGGCGGGCCGTATGCCGTGTTTTATGAATCCCTGCGGGAGCAGGCGCGTCAATTCAAGGCCGGCCTCCCCGCGCCCGCGATCCTGGACTACGTCCGCGACCCGCGCGGCTATTGGAGCCGGCCGGCCGACCGGGCGCCGGACGCCGGCACCCCGGCGGTGCTGTGCAGTTTCGTGGGCCTGGTGGATCAGGACTGGGCCATGCTCGAAGCGGGCGCGGCCTGGGCGTTTCAGCTCATGCACACCCGGGAATGGACGATGTCCTGGCATTCCCGTTTGAGCGCCGGCACGTGGGAAGTCCGTTCGTTCCACGAACAGATCACGGCCGTTTCGCTGGCGCTGGCGTGGGATTGGTCGGGTTCGCTCTTCAGCAAACACGCGACCGCCTTGGCGCGGAAGAGCCTTCTCGTCAAGGCGCTCCCTCATGCGGAATACGACTTTTACACTCACGAATACATTCATGGCATGAATCAGGGTGTGCTTCTTACGGCCGCGCGCGTGTTCCCGATCCTGGCGGCCTTGCGCCAAAATCCGCGCGGCGCCGGCGCCTTGCAGCGGGTGGAGCGCGAGCTGGACCAGGTCCTGACCCGTTACCTGCTGCCGGATGGCGGGGCGCAGGAAGGGCCGGATTACTGGGCCGTCACGATGGTGCATGCGCTCCTGATGTACTGGGTGCTGGCCCGCCATCATGGGCAGCCGTTCGCCCGCCGTGTGCCCGCCGCCGTCCGGCGCGGCGCGAAGTATATCCTGACGAACCTCGCCACTGCCGGAACGGGCGGACTGCACGTCGGCGTGGGCGACAGTGTTCGGTGTCGTTTTACCGTCGATCTCATCGGGTTGATGGCCGCCCTGGGCAACCCGCGCATGCAGGGCCTGCTGGCCGAAGCCCTCCAACATCCAGCCGACGCGCAGGACCGCTGGGCCTATTGCAATCGGGGGGTGTGGGCGCTGATTGCCGGTCCGGAAGCGCTGCCCAAGCCCTCGCGAGCCGTGCCCGGATTCAACGTATTGTCTGACACCGGCATGCTGTCCAGTTGCCGGCCCACCCGACACGGTCCGGTGCGTCTGTTTCTGGTCGGCGGCCGGGCCGGGGCGGGGCATTCGCATGCCGACCGCGGCAGTCTGATACTGGAGGCGTTTGGGGAAACACTATTGATGGAGCGCGGCGTGATGTATTACGACGATCCGCGCGTGGTCCTGTTGAAAGGCAGCGCTTTTCACAACCTCGTTACGCCCGTTGACGAGCAGGGGCTCTACCCGGACCAGATCCTCCCGTGCCCCTCGGCCACGATTCCGGCCGGTCATGGCGACCGCCGCCGCCTCAACGCGGAGATCGATATCGCCGGCGCCTGGCCGGCGTGGGCCAAAAGCTGGCGGCGCACCCTCGAGTCCGGGCAGCCGCTGGTTTTCCGGCTTACGGAGACCGTGGAACTGGTCCGGCCGGCGTCGCTGGCCTTCCATCTGAACAGCCACTACCCGTTCGTGGGGGGCAGCAACGGCCAGTGGGCGGTCGCCGGCGAGCGGGGCCGTCTGGTCATTCGTCCGGAATGGACGCCGGCGTCGGTGCGCGCTGAGCCGCTCGGTGTGGATCGGTTATGCCGGCCCGTGCAGCATCTGGCGCTGCTCACCGCCCCGGCGCTGACGCACACGCTCTGTACGGTGTTTACCCTCGCGCCGAACGACAAGTCTTCACCGCATGAACAAACAGGAGGATGATAGCATGAAATCGCAAAGCATGGGATTGAAAGTGGCCGGCACGGTGTTCGCCCTGATGTCCCTGGCGCAATTGGTTCGGCTGGCGATGCGCGCCGATGTGCTGGTGGCCGGTCACCCGTTGCCGTTGTGGCCGAGCGCCCTGGCCTTCGTCATCCTGGGTGGCTTGAGTCTTTGGCTGTGGAAATTTGCACGCATGCCGTACATCTTTCAGGAACGGCTCATGGGATTGAAAGTGGCCGGTACGGTGTTCGGGTTGATGTCCCTGGTGCATCTGGCGCGGCTGGCGATGCGTTTCGATGTGCTGGTGGCCGGTCATCCGGTTCCGGTGTGGGCCAGCGCGCCGATCTTTCTCGTCCTGGGCGGCCTGAGTTTTTGGCTGTGGAAACTCGCCCGTACGCCGATCCAAGTCGAGGAACAAACCCCTGCAGTACGCTACGTGAGTTGTCTGATCATTGACCTCATCAGTTCAAAGCAGCGCTCTCCACTCACGCTCGCGAAAGGAACGCCCTTGCCCCGGCTGCAGTGCGCGCCCAACGATCCAGTCTCACAGCAGCCGCCCGAGTTCGATGACGTTGTCACCCGAGTCAAGCGCATGGCCGGAATCAAGGGAGAGACAGCAAATGGCCCGGCACGCGGCACCTTTCACGTCCAAGCTCTGGGTGGCAAGCATGATGTGACTTTCGATCTGAATGAGCAGGCCGGTACGATTGTCATTTCATTGAAAAAGTCAGGCTCATGAAAAAAACGGAAGACACTCCCTGGATCATCGAACCGTTGTCCCGCGACCTGGCCCGGGCGGAGGATGAAATTGCGCAGTGCATCCGGATGTTCTCGGATGTGAAATGGGATTCGGAGCGCGTGCCGTTCCATGTTTTCCGGGCGGACACGATCGGCCTTTTGCAGGACACGGTGGACCTGGGCTATGTGCTGACGGCCCGGCGGAAGAGGGGGGATCGCGCCATCGCCGGGTTCGCCCGGGTCACCGCCACGCAGATCCCTTCGGCGCACTGGCTGCACGAGCTGGTTGTCTCGCCCCGCGTGCAGTTGCGCGGTCTGGGGTTCGCGTTCATGCAGGCCATCCGCGGCGAAAGCCGAAAACGGGGAGCCTGCCGCCTTTATTTCACCTATGACCTGTTCGAGGGACGGAATGGCCACCTCTACCTTGCCAAATGCGGGGCGCTCGCCATTCGGGTTTTTCCGAACCTCTACGGCAATTTCAAGGGGACCGCTCAGCCGGTCGTGAAAAGCCATCGATTTATGATGGAATGGGATTTGCGGAACAGCCGGCGGGCCACGCTGAATCCGGAGGAACTGGCTGCGGCGGCGGTGGTGACAAGGGCCGTCGAGCTGAAAGGCCGGCGGCGGGTTCGCGTGGAGATTCCCTTCGAGCTGGCCGCGCTCCAACACCGGGAGATCGGTCGCTGGCAGGAACGGCAGTATCCGGTTCTGGAGTCGGCCATCAATCGCAAGGGCTATCGCGCCGTTTTCCTGCAAACCGTTCCGGAACAACGCCGGAACTTTCTCGTGCTGGAAAAGCCATGACCCTTCTTGCCGTACTTGTCCTTCTGGTGGTGGCCGTCCTGCTGGTTATTCGTTTCGGATTGAGCGAGCTTTTCGAGGTCGATCGGCGGCACCGCCCCCTCAAGACACTGGAACGGCACTGGGACCAGATCCGTGCGCTGAGCGTCGAGCAGGCGCGCCGGAAGGTGAAAGCCCTTTTTGAACAGCATCCGGCCATCCTCGTCACGCCGGCAAAGACGCCGGCGGACCTGCCCGAGCTGGCCCCCGGTCTGCGAACTTTTTTTTCCGAGATCGCGGACGTGGACCTGGAATTCGACGAGGCGTATCTTTTCCGGGACGATATCGCGCCCTATGATCGCAATACCGCCTTCATCCGGCTCGGCCAGGACGGGCCGCATCATCCGCTGGTGACCCGTCCGAACGATGAGCGGGTGTATGTGCTGGCCGAGGATGCGGCGGCGGGCCAGGAAGTGGAGACGGAGTATCCGAGCCTCTATCACTGGATCCTGGCGGTCAGCCGCGAGATTGATGTGAAGCAACTGCCGGATGTGTGACAAGGAATCGCGTCCCGTGTCGCGGCATAGCTTGCGACGCCGGAAGAGCCCGCGATTCCTTATGTTTTCTGTCCTTCGACAGTCTCCTCCGTCGCTGAAGCTATGGAGAACAAGTCAGGCGGCGGGGCTTCGCTCCCCAACGGGGAGCCACGACAAGGCCCAGGGCAATGTCCTGGGAAACAACGCGCTACGATTCCCATCGCACCCTGAAAGGGTGCAACGCCTTGCCCATCATTCCATCCTGTGGAGGGCGAGGCTGTGCCGAGCCGTCTTTTCTCCGGCGCCAGAGCCAGATGGCGAGCCAGAGCGGCGGCAGCAGTCCCCAGGCGACATGCCCCATCCAGTCATTGAAATAGAGGCCGATCGACGAGAGATCCGGGAGGATGCCGAAGCCGAAGGCCGCCCAGGCGGTCCAGTCGAACAGGGGGCGTCGGCCTTGGCCGTCAACGGCGCCTTTCACGCCGCCGGCCAGGCCGGACCGGCTGAAGAGCGTGGCGCCATAAAGAGCATGAGCGATGGTGTCCATGCGGGGGCGATTTAGCCGGACGCGTCCTATTCCGGCTTCAGATCGAGTTCAACGAACTTGGTCATGAGCACGGGGATTTCCTTGTCCAGGAGAAAAGGGACGTACCGGGCGTCGTCCGACGGAAACGACACCGGTGTGGTCGCCCGCCCGATCTCCTGATCCGAGTCGTTGAACAGCCGGATCCGCAGATGGCCGGAGACGGGTTCCTTGTTGATCACGTACAGGCTCAGTCCGTTTCATGATTTTCTCCTATGGTAGCCCGGTGTGCGCAACGGGCGTTTGCAGATCGGCGGACAGGATAACGGAACTGGCAGCCGGGGACAACGCTGGAATCGCCGGAGTCAAATCGCAGAGAAATCCCCTATGTTCTCCCGAATGACGCCAAGCGAATCAGAAATCGTGAATGAACGGCAAAACAAGCCATTCATATTGCATTGAATTCCGAGGCGTTGGAAGGCTATAAAAGCCGGGTCGGATGACGCGCACGGTTTTCATGCCCAGGAAAGGCATTAAATGAAAGAGGTCAAGATCGGTGTCGTGGGATTGGGTAACCGCAGCACAGCCTGGATTCCCTGCATCCATCTGGTCCCGGGGTGCCGTCTGACCGCGATTTGCGACAAGGTGGAAACGCTGGTGAATCTGCGGCATCGGCTTGCGGCGGACCTGAACAAGGACGCGCGTGTCGCCCGCTATACGGATTACGACGCCATGCTGCGGGACGCCGATATCGACGCCGTGGCGATCCTCGTGGAGCCGCACAACAACGTCGAACTGGCCTGCCGCGCGCTGGAGGCCGGAAAACATGTGATTGCGGAGGTGCCGCTTTGTTATTCCCTGGAGGATTGCTGGCGCATCGTGACGGCGGTCGAGCGCAGCGACCGGGTCTTCCAACTGGGCGAGCAGGTGCGTTATTCGGCGTTCGTGCAGGTGTGGAAGAAAATGGTCCGGGACGGCACGCTGGGCAAGGTGCTGTACGTGGAGGGACAATATCTGCACGGCATGGGGCCGGACCGTTATTACCATGACGCCGCCACGGGAGCGCGAATCCATTTCCGCGAAGCGAAGAAACGGAAATCCTACAAGAGCCGGTTCTGGGACATGCCGCACGTGATTCTGTATCTGCCGCATGAACTCAGTCCCATGCTCCACGTGCTCGACGAGCGCGTGGTGAAGGTGACCGGCATGGCGACCCGCCCGAAGAGCTATCGCTATGAGTGGTTTCCGCATGCCGACCTGGAGGTGGCCCTCATGCATACGGAGAAGGACACCGTCATGCGCATGATGGCCGGCTTCACCGTGGCCACGCTGGGGGGGAGCGAACATCACCATCGCCTGATCGGCGTGAACGGCTGGGTGGAACAGCCCATGAATCCGGAGGAAAAGGGCAAGCTGTGGCTGGCCGAGCGGTTCATGGCCGACAAGGCGGACGTGAAGTGGGCCTACAAGGATTACTGGGACGTGAGTCCCGTTGGCGTGAGCCACGTTGGGCAACGCCACTCACGTGGGACGGGCCAACGTCCCTCACGGGATACGCCGATGGAAGCCCTGCAGAGCGGACATTACGGCCTGGATTATTATCCCATCGCCGCGTTCGTCGAGTCCATCCTGGAGGGAAAACCGTCGGCGATGGATGTCTATGCGGCGGCGGAAACGGCGGCACCCGCCATCCTGGCGGCGCAGTCCATCGAGCGAGGCGGCGTCACCCTCGACGTGCCGGATTTCCGGCCGGGCAGGAAACGCAAGGCCGGCCGGTATCCAGCCTCGACTTCCGGATTAACCAGCAAAGGCCAGATCACCCTGCCGAAGAGGGTCAGGGACTCTCTTCACCTTCACACGGGCGATCGCATGGAATTCCTCGTTCGCGGTCAGACGGAGGCGGTCCTGAAACCGGTGACGAAAACCGTGGATGAGGTTTTCGGAAGGCTGTCCGGTCGGGCGGGAGTGACCCGGACCGTGGAGGAGATGAACGAGGCCATCGCCCGCTTTCAATCGTAGACATCCCAGCGATGGCCGATACGAATAACAATCACAAGCAAGCGATCGTCCTGAATCGTGTAAAGGATACGGTAGTCTCCGACACGGATGCGCCAGTAATCCCGATAGCCTTTCAGCTTCCTGACTCCAGGCGGGCGGGGATTCTCGGCCAAGGCACGACATGCGGAAACGATTCGGGTGTAGATGTCGCCATGAAGACTATCGAGGAGTTTCTGGGGGCCTCGATCAAGCCGGACCGTGTGTCTCACACCTTGCCCCCGCGTCGGCGTTCGTATTCTTCCAATGTGACCGAACCGGACGGATCGCGCTCATGCGCAACCATTGCCTTGTTCGCTTGGCGGATGTCTTCAAGGTCTTCCAGCGCGTCCAATACGGCCGGCGGCAACATGACGGCCACGACCCGGCGGCCACGCTTCAAAATAACAGACTCCCGCCCAGTCGTCACGCGGCGCAGGGTGCCGGCAAAATCCTTTGCGGCTTGTGTCACAGATATCGTTGTCATAAGCCGACTATTCCATAATTAGCCGCTCTGGGTCAAGTCAATAGTCCCGGATGCGGAAGAGGATGCAATCGGAGGTGAAATCCGCCCAACTGACCTTCGGCATTTCGGGCATGACCAGGACCATCTCGTCCGTTTCGCGGTCCACGTACGCGCCGAAATTCGTGTATTGGCGCCCAAAATCCTCGCCGTCCACCGGCCGGTCGGTCTTGCAGGGCGGGGCGCCGGGCGGCAGGTCCTGGACGATCTGTACGGAGTTCCGGATCAGGCACAGCCGCTCCGTGTCGAATTCCGCCATGCAAAGCGGACAGCGCGGATACTGGGCGGGCACGGGCCGGTCCAGGATGTTGGCGAACCACCAGACCTTTCCCGTGAGGGGGGAACGCAGGAACGAACTGAAGGCCGCCGGCACATACACGGGCTTGCCGTCGTCGTAGCTGAGAATTTTTGGGGCGCTCCACGTCCGCCCGCCATCCGTGGAAAAAGAGCCCTGCCGTGAACTGGCCAGGCCGCGTCCGGCGTCGCCCTGGCAGCGCATGGTGGTGAAGAGCTTGTCTCCGCGAATATGGAGCAGGTCCGCTTCGCAACAACCGCCGGAAGCGGTCTCGTTCGTGACCGTGATCGGCGCGCTCTGTTCCCATTCCAGGTCCTGTCCGTCCGGCGTCCAACTGGCGCGGAGAAACGCCGTGTCGAACCAGCCGGTCCTGCAGGATTTGCCGTCCTCGCTCAGGGGATGGATGGCGAGGCCGAGGACGAAGGCGCCTTCATCGAGGCGGCAAGGCGAGACGGGAATGCAATAGGCCCCGTTTTTTCCGTGGGTCACGGCGGGCAGCCAGCGCGTGGCGTCGAATCCGGCGCCGCGGTGGATGACCGGCCGGGGCGGCGTCCAGGTGAGACCTTCGTCGGAGGAGATTTCATAGACCACACGGTAACTCGCGGTGGTGGTCTGGCTGTCGAACTGAGCTTCCGCCTGCCGGATTTTCCAGGTGCTGTAGAGATGGACGAGCCGCCCATTCCGGGGATCCAGATAATGGATGTCGCAGCCGCGCTCAGACGCCTCAGATTTCTCGACACGGGTTTCGAAGGCGGGCTCGGCGATGCGCCAGGTGGCGCCGTTGTCGTTCGTAATCCGGCGGTAGAGGCGGCGGGTGTAATAGTAGCTCCCGTTGAAGGCATGATGGGTGACGTATTCCAGCATGCGCCGGCTCTTCAGACCTGTGTAGGCCTGGGCCATGGCATGGACGGCGTCGCCGGGTGGGGCGGGGATATGCAGGGCGCGTTGAATTTGCATGTGTGTGTCAGGTTTTCCGAGTGGTCATTTCAGAGGCTTCGCCCTACGCTGGAGTCGAGGCGCGCGGGTGAGGGCGTAGTCTCCGGCTACTTGTTGTGATCTCTCCTTTTTGCCACATCGACTCTGACGATGAGCCCATCTATCAGGAAAAGTCGGGCTCGTATGCCTTCAGTCAGGTGTCCGCCGTGGGCGATCGTCTGAGCGTAGGCCAACATGTTGCTCCGGAATTTATCGATCTCAACTTGGACTCCATCAATCTCGATCAAATCGCCCGGGGCGTGTCCTCCATATGGCTGCTCGCGAAGAACATGAACGGTACCTTCAATCACCGTCCAGTCTTCCGCATCATATCGATTGAGCAAGTTGCCCTTGCCGTGGAATCCGATGAGACCGCAGGCGAGTGCGAAGCATCCGATGATAATGAGTGAAATCGGCCAGAAAACCCTCTTTGGCCAGCGACGACGCGAGGCAAAGAACAGTACGACACCTGGCACGCCGGGAAGCAATGCCGCCATTCCGATGGATAAGGCAAAGATGTGGGGTCCGTACCGTGGAATCTGGAATATTGTCTGATACTCGTTCATCTTCTCTTTACTCACAACAGGGCGCTGAGCGTCGGCATAGGTTTGCCATCCCTTTTGGAATCGACTGTTATCGTCTCTGACTTATCCATCGAAATACTCAACTGCCCATGAAGGGATTGTCTTCCACCTGTTTGATCAGGGGATGTTCGCCGCAGAGAGGGCATTGCTTGTTGCGTTTGACCTGCACGATGTGACTGGCGATCAGCAGGGCGTCGAAGGTGAACAGGCGGTCGGTCAGCAGCTCGCCGACATGGACCAGGTATTTGATGGCTTCCGCGGCCTGGATCGTGCCGATGACGCCGGGGACAACGCCGAGCAGGCCCTGCACCGGCGTCGACGGGGGCGGCCGGTGGAAGAGGCAGCGGTAGCAGGCCGATTTTCCGGGCAGCACCGTCATGGTCTGTCCCAATCCAGAAGGCCGATCGTGCCGACGCCCGCGCCCGCCAAATAGATGGCGGCCGCCGAACCCAGTCCGCCGGCGCCGACAATGAGCACCTTCCCGGCGAGCAGGGCCCTCTGACCCTCCTCGCAGATTTCGGGGAGCATGATCTGACGGGAGTAGCGATCCCATTGTTGAGGGGTCAGGTCCATATTTCCGATTCCGCTGAAAAACCCCGGATTAACGCCGCGTGAGGTCACGCGGCCTACAAG
>JACQHI010000070.1 GCA_016199105.1 Lentisphaerota bacterium
CGAGCGCAGGAAGACCGGGTTGCCGAGCTGAGGCCCCGAGCCGCCGTCGGCGTTGTGCCCGTGGCAGCTCGAACACGTTCTCTCGAACAACAAACCGCCCGCTTCGGGGTCTCCCTGGACCGTCAGCGGCGGCAGTGTGCGGCTGGGGCTGGTTTGCCAGGTGTGGATGTAACGGATCAGCGCCTCCACGTCCTGGCTTTCCAGATGCCGCCATGCCGGCATCCCGGTGCCCGGCCGTCCCTGAACGATGGCGTCGCGGAGGAACTTGTCGTCGACCAGGCCCAACAACTCGGGCGTGTTGATGGATGGCCCCAGGTCACAGCAGCGACCGCCCACCAGGGGCCGTGTCGAACGACGGTCGCCGGTTGGTAGCAGACGCTGGCACATCTGCCGGTCCCGGTGCCGTTGAGTGAACTCGGGGCACATCGTGGGTCCCCGGAACTCACTTACAACCAACTCTTCGCTATGAGCGCAATCGAAAAGACCCAAGTATTGAAGCAGAGGAGCCCGTGGATGACACCGTATCCAATGAACCACCGCTTCTCGTCTTGGTTGCTGACCAAGGCTATATGCCAGAGCAACACGGCAGGGAAGACAGGAAGAACTGGAACAACGGCCCAATCATCACCGTACTTCGAAAATGGAGCCACGATGGCCGTCCAGAGCAACATCAGGGTCGTAAGTCCGATCGGTCCGTAAATGGACAGGCTTGGCCAACTCTTGAAAAACGGTGGATTCATGGGGATTCAGGCACTCAGGCGTTCAACGATTCCATCGCCAACGGATGTTTCGAATTCGGCAGTCTGGGCAGTCATGCGGCTGTGGTTGGGGCGGTGTGAAACTCTGTCGTGGCGTGAATCGAATCGGCAACGGCTTGTCATACCCTGGCGCAATGCCCGAAACTGTCGGCGGTGTGCCACCGGCAGCTCTAATGACACCGGCTACATAGCTATTGCTGTTGTACGTGCCTAGCGATGGACATGGAAACTGTGAATATTCAACGCGGTCCGTGTATGCTTCGGACGCGCCGATCAAGTTGAGGATGAAATCCGTGTCCGTTTGGCCTGGAGGGGTTTCTACAAGAACATAGTCACCACTCAAAGCGTCTCCAGCGAAGTTTGGTGCACTTCTCAGCGTCAACAGGTTGAGCTGCGGCGATCCGCTCCTCGTTTCTCTCTGAATGGAGGGCCCCCCAGGCTGTCCACCCAACGTCGCTCCGCGCCGACCTTGAAAGAGCGGGGAGTTCCCAAAATCATTGGGGTTGTCCGGAACCAGAAGAATGGAGCGATGTTGGAAAAAGTTGGCTCCTGTTCGGAGCAGCGCACCGTGCTGTCCGACATAGACTCGCTCACCTGTAGGATCTGTCCATCTCAACGGATTCGACCCGACATAAACATAAGGATTCGCTCCCAGGGAGCCCTGCTCTGTGATGAAATCGATCGCGGTCTTGGGGTCCTGGAGCAACGGGTCTTGAGAGAGGAATAGGCCGAGATCCGGGCGATACCACCTGCTTCTCACGTAGAGCAAGGAGCCGTCGGGCGAGCCGTCGCGGCCTGTGAAGCCCAGCTTCAACTCGGCCGGCAGCCGCTGGAAGCCGGCCAGGTCGACACGCTGCCAGCGCGCGAGCGACAGCAAGTATCCAGCGCCTGCAACCAGCGGCTCGCCGACGTCGCCCGGCAGGTATACCCGATAACGCCGCGCGACACCGGAGCCCGCCAACGTGACGGCGAAGCGGGCCGATGTGAGGGCCAGCAGCTCGGCCGTCGTGCGCATGACGGCCACGGTTTTCGGCACGCCCACCAGGTTCAGACCGGGTGCGAGATCGACCCGATAGGCCAAGTTCCCCCAAGGGCGACCCTGGAGCCGGACCACAGCTTGCACGTTCGAAGTGCCTACGACGACGTAGCCGCCGGCCGCCCCGAGCGGAGGCGCGGGCTGCCGGCCCAGTCCCCGGATCCAGCTTCGGAACACGCCGCGGCCGTTTGCATCCGGCTGGGTCCAGACGATCTGGCTTGCGCCGAGCCGGCCGGCCAGATTCTCCACCGTCACCACCGCCGCCGGCCTCACAGGCAGGCAGACGAAGTTCACCCCGCGGTGAAGTTCCATCTCGGCGGTCACTTCCGCGATTGCCTCGGCCGACCTCGGCCGCGCCCCGAAGGCACGGTAATGGGCCAGCGGACCCACGCCACCAGGGCCGACCGAAGTCAGCACAC
>JACQHI010000075.1 GCA_016199105.1 Lentisphaerota bacterium
GCGCCACACCCAGCACCACCGCCCCGAGCGCCTCCCTCCCCCTCTCCGCGGTCCTCGGTCCGCGTTCCGCTGCCGCCCCGCTCCTCGCCGCCCTTCCCCCGCCGAACCGGACCGCCAGCAGGCGCCCAATCTCATCCGCGCCCGCCACGGCCAGCATGACCGCCGCCGCAAAAGCCGGGAGAAGATAGCGGATATCGTAGGCGCTGGTGACGATGCAATGGAACAGGAAAAAACCGGACAGCAGCGCGCCCCGGACAATCCATTGGCTCTGAATCAGGCCTTCGTCCTTGCGGAACACCTTCGCCACCAGACCCACCCCCGCCAGAAGGGTCAGGGGAATGCCGAAATCCTCCAGAAATCTCGCCGGATAATAGAGGAATGCCTCAAGGGAACTCCGCAGGCCCTGCGGATGTTCAAAACCGTTCGCCATCAGGGGGTAGGTCAGCGCATACCACGGCACGCACAACACCCCCACGATCAGGAGGGGCGGGAACCAGAACGCCGGCTTTTTCAGCAGGCCGAATTCCCGGCCGAACAGCACGGCCAGCGGCGGAAGCAGCGCCAGGGCGAAGCCCGAGCCCTTCGTCAGGATCGCGAGCGCGGCGAAAAAACCGAAGCCGGCGGCGTCGCGCGCCCGTTCGGAATCGAGGAAACGGCCCCACCAACAGGCCGCCAGGAAAGCCAGCAGGGCCGTCAATATATCCGCCATGAGGATCATGGACAACTCCTGGACAACGGGAATCAGGAGGAACAGTCCTCCCCCCGCAAACGACAGGATCCGGCCAAAATCGCGCCGCAAACCGAGATAAATCGCCAGCGCGGTCAAGGCGGCCAGGACGGCCGTCAACAGCATCAAGGCCCAACGGCTGGGCGGCAGAAGCAGTGTCCAGGCTGCCTGCACGACAAAGAACAACGGCGGCCAGTGCCCCAGGGCCACCTTGGGATAATGGGCGTAATAGGTGCGGGCGAACTCCATGGGGGAACCCGGCGCCCCCTGCGCCACGTAATCCCGCACCATCAGGCCGGTAATGAAATAGCCCGCCTCATCCGGATTTCCGCCATACTCGCCCTGAACGGCGCCGCCCTCATGCTGCTGGATCGCGATCACAGCCAAATAAAGGCCGAAAATGCCGGTCGCCCGCAGGGCGCGCTTCACGGGATGGGGCATGATTCTTGTAGGCATGGTTCAACGGTTCCGCCGTCGCCCGCCAATGGCGGGCTATGGCGGACAAGTCACGGTTAGGAGGTTCACGGTTTATAGCCGGCAATTTGGAATTATTTCGGATTCATGCTCCAAACTCAATAGCAGAAAAGAAAAGAGCAGATAAGAGAATCGCTGCAAATGTCAAAGCTTATTAGAAATGTCCCCTTTTTCCCGAGGTTGGTGCTGAACAAGCGGCTGCAGCAGTCCGGTTTTCCGCCCCCCGAAAATGGGCCATAAAGCTCGCGGAGGAGGGCGGAAAACCGGACGGAGGACCACGGCGGATCGGCGCACTCGCGCAGCGCTTCGGGCAAGTTGCTCCGTTTCGCGTTGGTTGTTGGGCGTTGGTTGTTGGACGTTCATTATTATTGTCCCGTCCGTCGAAAACCGCTTCCCATCCAGCCCTAAAGACACTATCTTACGCAGCATTCCGAAAAAAACAGAAACCCAGAGCATGACGACGACAATCCGCATACCGGCAAAAATCAACCTTTTCCTGGATGTCCTGGGAAAACGCACGGATGGTTACCATGACATCCTCAGTATCGTCCTGCCCGTGTCGCTCTATGACACCCTCGTCCTGGAGCCGTTGGATCGCGACGTGGAAACCGTCGTGGACCGCCCGCCCGAGGCGAACGGCGTCTGTTGGGAGCAACTGATGGGAAAGCCGGAAGACAACCTGGCAACCCGCGCCGCACTCGGTCTGAGGAAAGTCGCCGGCACGGACCGCGGCGTCCGGATCCACCTGCGGAAAAACATCCCCATCGGCGGCGGGCTGGGAGGCGGCAGCGCGGATGCCGCCGCCGTATTGGTCGGGCTGAACCGGCTTTGGAACACCGGCTTGTCCCAGTCCGCCCTGATGGAATTGGGAGGGAGCTTCGGCTGCGACATCCCCGCTTTCCTGCACGGCGGCCCGGTCGTCATGGAGGGGCGCGGCGAACGCCTCACCCCCGTCCCCATCGCTTCCGGCCCCTTCTGGTTTGTGCTGGTCAACCCCGGCTTCGGGGTCTCCACGCGCGATATCTACTCCCGCTTCACGGGAGGCTTGACTTCCGGGAGGCACCCATCTAAATTCCATACGCTTTTATCGGGATTGAAGGAAGGCGCGTTGACAGCCGTCTCGGAAGGCTTGTTCAATGTCCTTGAAAGCACGGTTTTCGTAAAGTACCCGCTTCTCGAGATGATCGCCGACGGTCTTCGGAAGGCGGGGGCGCTGGGTGTGTTGCTTACCGGCACCGGATCCACGGTCTTCGCTCTGGCGAAAGACCAACGCCACGCGGACCTATTGGCCGACCGCATCCGTGACGGCATGGAAAGCCCTCTCTGGTGCCATGTGGCGCAGTCAGTCAACTGCCCGATGGTGTAATGGTAGCACACGGCCCTTTGGAGGCCAGAGTCTAGGTTCGAATCCTAGTCGGGCAACATGTGACGTATTGACAGGGACTGAATTATGAAAATTTTTACCGGATCCGCCAATAGACCCCTCGCCGAGGGTATCGCCGAGCGTCTGGAAATCCCTCTCGGCGACATCCAGATCACCCGGTTCCCGGACGGCGAGATCGCCGTGAAAATCGTGGAAAACATCCGGGGCGAGGACGTCTTCATCATTCAGCCCACGTGCGCGCCAACGAACGAAAACCTGATGGAACTGTTGATCGTGATTGACGCCATGCGCCGCGCCTCGGCCGCCCGCATCACGGCCGTGATGCCGTTCTACGGTTACGGCCGTCAGGACCGCAAGGATCAGCCCCGCGTGCCCATCACGGCCAAACTGGTGGCCAACCTGCTCGTCGCCGCCGGCGTCAGCCGCGTGCTGGCCATGGATTTTCACGCCCAGCAGATCCAGGGTTTTTTCGACATCCCCGTCGACCATCTGTTCGCCTCCCCCGTCATCGTCCGGCATTTGCGGGAACAAAAACTCGGCGACCTCGTCGTGGTCTCTCCGGATCCCGGCGGGATGAAGATGGCCTATGCCTATTCCCGCATGCTGAACGCGGGGCTGGCCATCGTCGCCAAACAACGCAAGAGCCCCCGCGAGGTGGAGTCCTACCAGGTGGTGGGCGATGTCCAGGGCAAAACAGCCCTGATCGTGGACGATCTCATCACGACCGGCGGAACGCTCTGCGGCGCCGCCCGGTTGCTGAAGCAGCACGGCGTCGGGGATATCCACGCGGCCATCACGCACGCCGTCTTTGTCCAGGAGGCTTTTGACCGTCTGAGCAAGGCGCCCATAAAGGAAATCGTCGTGACCGACAGCATTCCGCTGCACAACCCGGACCGGCTTCCGATCACGGTCCTGTCCGTCGCCGAATTGCTGGCCGAGGCGATCCAGCGCATTCACAGCAACCAATCCGTCTCGTCACTGTTCCGTATTTAGGGAGGAAACACACCATGGGAAAAGAAACGCCATCGCTCACCATCGTCGCCGAACCCCGCCTCGAACGGGGCTCGCGCGCGGTACGCCGGATCCGGCTCGCGGGCTGGCTGCCGTGCATCGTCTATAACGCCGAGGGACAGTCCAAGCCGATCAAGATCAACCGGCATACCTTCGAGAACCTCGTCCAGCATCACGGCCGCCGGAATCTGATCGTGGACCTGGAGGTCGGCGGCGAACCGTTGCGCAAGGCGATCTTGCGCGACGTCCAGGTGGATCGCACCCGGGATTTCCCCACGCACGTCGATTTCATGGAAATCTCGATGACCCGCAAAATCCGCGTCTCCGTGCAGATCGATCTCGTGGGCGAACCGGTCGGCGTCACCCAGCAGGATGGCGTGCTGGAGCACTTGCACCGCACGGTCGAGGTGGAATGCCTGCCGGCGGATATCGTCAAATCCTTCCAGATCGATGTCGGGCCCATGAAGCTCGGCGACACCCTGTTCGTCCGCGATCTCAAAGTGGATCCCAAGCTCACGATTCTCACGCCCCTGGACATCCCCATCGCGTCGGTCCTGATCCCCCGCATGGAAGAGGAAGTCACGCCCGAAGAAGGGGCCGCGGAGCCGGAAGTCATCGGCGAGGTCAAGGAAGGCGAGGAAGGCGAAGCGGCCGCCGCGGAGGGAGAAAAGGCGGAAGGCAAGGAGAAGGCGGTCCCCGGCGCCAAGCCTGGCGCCAAGGTGGCCCCCGGCGCCAAGCCCGGCGCCAAGGCGACGGCAGCCCCCGGCGGCAAGCCGGCGGCCGGCAAGGAGAAAGCCCCGGAAGGAAAGGCCCCGGAGAAAAAGGGCGGAAAGAAGTAATGGGGGCGAGTGAAACTGATTGTCGGACTCGGAAATCCGGGAAAACGGTACGACCACACGCCGCATAACGTCGGGTTCGAGGTCATCGACGCGCTTTCGGAACGTTTGTCCTGCCCGTTGAGGAAAAGTCTTCGATTCCAGGCCCGCGTGGGCGCGGGGATGTGGAACGACCGGCCGGTGACGTTGATGAAGCCGGACACGTTCATGAACGCCAGCGGGCTGGCCGTGGGCGCGTGGATGCGCAAACGCGGCCTTCCCGCCGGCGATCTGATCGTGATCGTGGATGACGCCGCCCTGCCGGTCGGGCAATTGCGCATACGGCCCGAAGGCAGTGACGGGGGGCATAACGGCTTGCGGTCGATTGGCGAGGCCATCGGCACGCAGGTGTTCGCGCGGGTGCGGTTGGGCGTGAGAGACGGGGATACGCCGGAAGACCTCGCCGGCTATGTCCTGGCCCCTTTTTCGACGAAGGCCAGGGCGGAAGCGAAAAAAATGATTCACCAAGCGGCGGAAGCTGTGTTACATATCCTGGATGCCGGCGTGGCCTCGGCCATGAATCGGTTCAACGCAAAGCCCATACAAGGGCGGGGAGGGGAAGGTTGAAAAAATACGAAGGCCTGTTTATTTTCACCCAGTCGATGGACGACAACGCACTGGAGGAAAAACTCGAAAAAGCGCGCGGCGAAATGACCCGCCTCGGCGGCACGGTGCTGGAGTCCGCCAAATGGGGACGCCAGTCGTTTTCCCGTCACATGGGAAAGAAGGATTCGGGGATTTATGCGCTGATCACGTTCGAGCTGGATCCCGCCAAGGTCGCCGTTTTGAGCGAGCGATTCCGCCTCAACGAAGACATCTTTCGCGTGCAAATCGTGCTGGCGCCCAGAAAGGCGCCCGAAAAAGCGGCTTCGGCCGGGCAACCGGCTGCAGTCTGAGTCAACCTGTAACGGGGGGAAATGCCATGGCCAACCTGAATCGCGTGTTCCTGATCGGTAACCTGACGCGGGATCCCGAGGTCAAGTATGCCAGTTCCGGAAATCCGGTGTGCAAGATGGGGCTGGCTATGAACCGGAAATTCAAGACGGCCGCCGGCGAGCCGAAAGAGGAGGTCTGCTTCGTCGATGTGGATGTGTGGGGCCGCCAGGCGGAGGCCTGCGGCGAGTATCTGTCGAAAGGCTCGTCCATCTTTGTTGAGGGTTTTCTCCGTCTCGAGCAGTGGGAATCCAGCACCAAGGAGAAACGCAGCCGCCTGTCGGTCAGGGCCGATCGCGTCCAATTTCTGGACCGCCTGCGCCGGCCGGCGGATCAGGACGATGCCGGGGAGAAACCCGCGACGGACTCCGCCCGGCCGGCGCCGGCCGCTCCGGCGGAAGGTCCGGCATCGGACAACAAGGGCGAGAAGGACGAAGACGATATTCCCTTTTAACGACACAGGCAAAGAGGAGACACAGGAATGAACGCACGGAACGACAAACCCAGAGCCCCCTTTGGAGCCAAAAAAGGACGGGGCAAGGGTAAATTCAAAAAGAACAAGCGGGACATGCTGGATGAGAAGCGGTCGCGCCATCTGGAAGGCGTCAAGGTCATCAATTACCGGGATTACGAACTCCTGCGGAAATTCATGACCGAACAGGGCAAAATGATGCCCCGCCGGATCACCGGCGCCAACGCCAAACAACAGCGGCAGATCCGCCAGGCGATCCGCCGCGCCCGGAACATGGGCCTTTTACGCTGAACAGGGAGCGCACGTATCCATGACACAGGAACTATTATTGATGGCGGATGTGGAAGGGCTGGGCAAGGAAGGCGAGATTGTCAAGGTTTCCGACGGCCATGCCCGCAACCACCTGCTTCCCCGCAAACTGGCGGCGCTTGTCACACAGGCCGCCCGCAAGCGGCTGGAAAAAATTCGCGCCGACCGCGAAACCCGGCTCAAGGCGGAATTGGAGGCGGCGCGGGCGATGGCCGAAAAACTGGACCAGGCCTCCTGCACGATTGCCGTGAAAACCGGTGAAAACGACAAGATTTTCGGGTCCGTGACCGGCGCCAACATCGCCGACGCGCTCAAGGCCCAGGGACTCGAAATCGACCGCCATATCCTGGACCTGCCCGAACCGATCAAGGAACTGGGCGTCTTCACCGTGAAAGCCAAAGTGCGCCCGGACGTCGAGGCTTCCATCAAGGTATGGGTCGTCGCCGAATAAGTCGATTTTGGATTTTAGATTGCCGATTTCCGATTTTCCACCAATCCAAAATCCGAAATCCAAAATCCAAAATTCCATGCCGATGACCACCCCCTTGCGAACACCGCTCCATAGCGAAGAGGCTGAACGAGGCGTTTTGGGTTCCATTCTTCTCGATGCCGCCAAGGTGTTCGATTTCTGCAAGGAAAAGGGCCTGCGCCCCTCCTCCTTCCACGTCCGGGCCCACCAGACCCTCTTCGAACTCATGGAAATCATGGCGTCGGACAACCGGCCCATCGACGTGTTGTCGGTCTCCGAACGCCTCCAGACGTCGGGCAGGCTGGACGAAGTCGGCGGCATCGCCGCGTTGGACCGCCTGCTCGAAGCCACCCCCACCCCCGCCCACGCGGAATATTACATCGACATCGTGCGCCA
>JACQHI010000096.1 GCA_016199105.1 Lentisphaerota bacterium
CCGGCCCCGACGACGATGGCGGGGCGGCCCGCGAAAAGCCCGGCCAGGGTGGCGATGCCCGGGTGGGTCAGCAAATGGGGGAGGTTCTTGATGGTGTTGTATTGCCAGAGGGGCCCGCGATCCAGCAGGGTATTCAAGTTGAAGATGGTCAGATGCACGAGCTCCCTGATCTTTTTCAGCACGGAGGTGTAAAATTCGCCGGCTTCGGGCGTGGTTTCCGGAACGTCGCAGAAGCAGACGTTGGGCGGACGCTGCATGTCCATCAGGCCGAAGAAACGGGCGTGGATATGCTCGCGGTCCGTTCCGAGGGCGAGGACGATTTTGCCCTTTTGGACGGCGGTTTCCAACGGCCAGCTCCGGAAGAGTCCCGCGATCCGCGCGGCATCGTTTTCCAGCAACAGGATCTTGCAGGAGTCCGGCAGGAGGCGGAGGAGGGCGTCCATTTCGTCCGGCTGTCCGCTGCCCAGGAGAATGACAATATCGATGGGGGAGTCGGAGGCGTTGTTGGCGAGGAATCGGCGCACCCGGTCCTCCGCCTCGGGGCGGTCCGCCTGTCCGGCGGCTGACGGAGCGGATAGGCCGGTCCGGATGAATTCCGTCGAGGCCGCGTCGGCGCCTTTCAGGCAGTCCAGCCGTTCTCGTAAGGGACGTTGGCCCGTCTCAACGGGACTCACAGCCTCAAGCGCAGTTGCCGTTTTGGACATATTCGACATAAATGTGTTCGCGTATGATGGGGATCAGTTCCTGGTAGCGTTGCAGGCTGTTCGGGAGGTCGGTCCGAAGTATCAGGGCCAGGCCGTTCCAGTCCCCCGTGGTGATTTTTTCGGAGAGAGCGTTCAGGTTGTCGTGAAAGGCGTCCTGGACGCTTTTCAAGTTCCCCCCGGCGTCTCCCAGGCTGTCTCGGTCCAGTTGGAACATGGTGATCAGTTCGAATTCGAACACGTCGAAATCGTGCAGGTTCTGGGCCAGCGAGGCGATGGCGGGGCCCGACCCGGCGAGGTTGGCTTCGAGCGCGTTCGCGCACGCGCGGCTTTGCTCGCACAACTCCTTAAGGCCCTGCGCGGTGCGGTCCAGCGCGTGCAGAGTGAGTTCTTCGAAGGTGTTGATGTCGCTGACGGTGCTGTCTGTGTTCACGGCAGTCTCTCCCGGGTGTTGAGGTTTGTTAACGAGCTGTCTGCTCCATTTATCTTTGGGAGGGTCACACTCCGTGTGGCCGGTCTCCCGGAATCTTCTTACCGTTGGATCAGGCCCAGCACGCTGTTCGGCAGGGCGTTGGCCTGGGCCAACATGGACGTGCCGAGTTGCGTGAGAATCTGGTACTTGGACAACTGGGTGGATTCCCAGGCCACGTCCACGTCGCGGATGCGGCTTTCCGCGGCCCGGCTGTTTTCCTCGTAGTTCCGCAGGCCGGACAGCGTCTGGTTCATGCGGTTCATTTCGCCGCCGATAATGGCGCGCAGGGAGCTGATATAGTCGATGCCGAGGTTCAGCTTGTCCACCGCCGCCTGCGCGTAGCTCTGCACGGAAATGCTCAGTTGCGCGCCGCAGATGATGCTGGCCCACTTCACGCGGTAGAAGGTGGAGCCCAGGGCCGTCATGTTGACCGTGCCGTAACTGTATTTGGCGTAGGAGCCGATGATGGCGAAGTTGGAGTTCGTCAGATTCATGGTCTCTTCGGTGAAAATCTGGTTGCTGTCGGGGCCGATCTGGATGCTGATCTTGCCGCCTTGCACGCCGTCCTGCGTCAGCATCGCCACGCCGCTGCCGCCGCGGAAGAGGTACAGTCCGTTGAACTTGGCCGCCGCCGTCGCGCCGCTGGTGATGCGCTGGATTTCCTTCTGCATCTGCTCGAATTCGCGCTGCAGATTGTTGCGGTCCACCGTGGCCTTGGTGCTGTCGTTGGCCATGATGGACAGCTCCGCCATGCGCCCCAGGATGTCCTGGATCTTCTGGGCCCAGGAATCGGCGGTTTGCAGAAAGTTGACGTTGTTTTCGATGTTCAGCGCGGCGACCGACGAGTTCCGGTATTGCGCGCGCAGCCGTTCGCTCATGGCCAGACCCGCCGGATCGTCGCCGGCCTGGGCGATGCGCGTCCCGGAGGACAGCTTGCTCATGGATTGGCGAAGACTGGTGACGTTGGAGTTGTAACTCTTCCACACGGCATATGCGGACACGTTGTTGAATACTTGCATGGTCGTTCCTCCCCGATGTTAGCCTTGCGCGGTTTGTGCGGCCCCTTTCAGGAGCGGTCGGCCCAGGGACGCGAAGAGTCGCTTCACGTCGTCCACGCCGCCCCGGCTCACGGCCGCCTTGTTTTCCTGTTGTATGGCGTCATACACTTCTTTCCGATGGATGCTGATCTCGCGGGGCGCCGAGAAACCCAGACTCACCTGGTCGCCCCTGACGTTCAACACCTTGATCTCGATGGCGTTGCCGACCATCACGCTTTCCTCGGACTTCCGTGTCAGTACCAACATGGGGTCGCCTTCCTTGGCTTTGTAATTTTGGATTTTCGATTTTGAATTTTGGATTCTGGATTTTTCCGGAACTCGGATTTCACCCGGCGGTTGCCGGACCGCTCTCATCCCTTGCCTTTACAGCTTCGCATTCAGGTTTCAGGTTTCCGCCCTCATCCCTTGCCGTTGAGGCGGCCATCCGGTCGAGCGCATCCCAGATGCGGTAACGAACCGGATAATGCTGCCCATCGCAAATGATCTGTTTGCCGACACAACTCTGAATGTTGATCACCAGCGGCGCCTGCAGATTGGTCGTGGTTTCCGTCATGGCATGCCGCACGGTGACGATGGTCAGGAGCAAGGCGTCCTCCGGCCGTTTCAGGTTGAGAAAGCTCAGGTCCGACGCGCCGAGGGACGGTTTGTAGTCCGGGCAAACCAGGAAAGGATCGATACAGACGAACGCCAAGTCCGCGGGCGCGATGGCCTGCATGAAGATGAACGGCTGGGTGTTGGGGGGCAGAAGGAAGACGAATTCCTTCACGTGCTCGAAAGCCGGTAACCCCTGGGGAAAATGAAAGATGTTCTCGGATTTGATGGGAAGAGAAACCAGCCGCTGATACGGCTGAACCTCAAGCGAACCCGATTTGGCTTTGTTTGACATATTCATGACCGGCCTTTCCGCCTTTGATGTTTGAACAGATCCCGCGACACGCTGGACAAGAAAAACACACTTCCCCGAGTAGCACGCCCTATGCCACGGAAGGCCGTAAAGGCAAGGGATGAGGGCTGAAACCTGAAACCTGAATATGGATGCCAAAAAATGAAACTACCCGTCATGGTTCGATTCCCTGCCCGCAATGCTGCATAGCGCTGCAGGCGGGTCCTGCTTCAGCCCTTCCCGCGAAGCGCTGGACAAGGATAGCAGGAGTCCGTGCCACAGCCATGAAAGAGATAAATGCCATATATGGGAGAGGCAAAGATAAAGAATAAGGTAAAGACGAAGATGAAGATAAAGACGAAAGGATGAACCGCCCCTAATCTACACCAATGTGGGCAAATTTTTCCCGGTCTGTCCGCTTTCCCATGAGGGACGGTGGCCTCGATCAGGATCGGGGACTCACGTCCTCTGTCGGCAATTTATGCAGGGGGGGTGCTAACGATAAGCTCGATCCCGATCACGAAGCGCATCGGGACGCCCTCATCCCTTGCTCTTGAGGCGCTTGCAAAACCCCAGACGGCTCGCCGGAGCCTCGCCCTCCATGTTGCCAAACACGCGGTTTTCCAGGCGTTTGGAGGGCGAGCGTCTACGCGAGCCGTACCCGCAGGGGGGGTTTGCAAGCGTCTCTCTTCTTTGTCAATTTCAGGTTTCATCCCTCATCCCTTGCCTTTCGGGTCAGGGGAAAGCAAGCAGGGATGAAGCTAGAGTTAAGGTTTGTGAACCCAATCCGGCTGCGGTCAGACGTTCGGCCCAGCGGCGGTTTTCAGCCAAAGAACCGGTCCCAGTCAGGAAAATCTCGTTTTGTCCCAACAGTACAGCGGGGGCTACGTCCCCGCTCGTTTTACACATCGGGACGAATTCGCCTGTCCGGACGGGGACCCCCCGTATGGTTTGGCCGGCCCAGCAGGTGTTTTCATCCCAGAATTCGGATAATTCGATCCCATGGCGTCGTAGAACTTTAATCCATAAGGACGGATATTTCCCCACCCCGCAGAGGATTACGCGCGGACTGTTGAACCGTGCCCAAATCTCTTCACACATCCGATTCAGGGGCTCGATCAAAACCGCCTCCTTGAATACGGGCTCGGGCAGGGGGCGGCGTCGAAGCAGTCCGCTGACCAGCGAAAACAACGCCGATCGACAACCCCGGCGAAATCCCGCGCCGGCGTTTTCCTTTTGCCCGACCCGCCTGTAGTAGGCGAAAACATCCGATAAAGCCGAAGCGCAGGCGGCCAGGGGGAAATAGGTCGCCACCAGACGGGCATTGTTGCGAACCAGCATGTGGAGTATCCGGTTCAGGTCGCGGCCGCCGGCGTCACGGGCATGAAGAACGTGCCCTGTACGGCAGAAAATGGTTTTGAAGCCCGCGGCGTACAGGCGAAACGCCACGTCATATTCCTCGCCATAATACAGGTAATTCGCGGGATAACCGCCGATGAAACGAAGGGCGTCCCGCCGGAATCCGCACGCGCATCCATGAAAAATCGTCGGCAGAAGACAGGCTTCTTCCTGACCCTGACTGTTGACGATGCGGAACGTCATGGCGCCGGCCTGCGGGTGCGACCGAAAGCCCTGCAATAGGGCCGGAATCTGCTCTTTTCCGATGGCGGCGTCGTCATCCAGCATCAGCGCCAGCTCGCCGCGGGCCTCCCGTAAGCCTTCGTTCCGGGCCTCCGCCCCGAGATTGGCGGGCATGGCCAGTACCCGGCAGGGGATGTCGGCGACGGTATCGGGGAACGAAAGCGGCGTCGTTCCATTGTTGACCACGATGAGCTCGCTGGCCGTTCCATGCAGCAGCTCCGCCGTGTGCCGGACCGTGTCCCGGCAGCGGGCCGGCCGATCGCAGGTCAGGATAATCGCGCTGATGTCCATTCGCTTTCTTTCCTGTTTCGCGTTGAATGGTAGCGTATCTCTCAAGAAGAGCGAAGTCAATGGACGATCAGTCAATGGATGATCCCGCCCTGCGCTGGACAAGTCGGCCTGTCCGAGTGCTTGTCCAGCGCTTCGCGGGATCGGCCAGGGAGTCATGGTCCGCGTGGGTCCCAGTTCCCGTGAGGGACGTTGGCCCAACGGGACTCACGTCCAACTGGGACCTCTTCTTCCGTATCGGATCGGTCCTGATCGGAGTCAGGACCTACGTGGGTCCCAGTTCCAACTGGGACCTCTTTGGACGCGCCGGCACGCTTCTAAGGCACTAACCGCTGGGAATCCCAAAGAGGTCCTGATCGGAGTCAGGACCTACGTGGGTCCCAGGCAGGTGAAACATGCCGAACTTTCCGCTTAAGGAAAGCAGGTTGCATGCCGAACACAGGATTGAACGAACGAAGCAGGTTGAATGCCAAACACAGGATTGAACGGCTAAAGTATTGAGTCAGGGGGATTAACAACGAGTAGAAAAGGAGGCCAAGGAGGAGCCAAAGGCAGATAACAAGGAGGTTTTCGCGGACAAGGATGGCCGCGGAAATAAACGGACAGTATGACGGTAAATTCACGGAGGAAGCGCAATGCAAATTCTCAATAACATTCCCGCGTTCACGGTTTGGAAAAGTTATAACTTCAACGTGTCCCGCATGCGGGATTCGATGGCGAAACTCGCCTCGGGGCTGCGAATCGTCAACGCCGGCGACGATGCGGCCGGTCTGGCCATGAGCGAGCGCCTGCGCCAGCAATATCGCAATACGGCCAAGGCGGCGTTGAATATCGAAGGCAATATGAATTACTGGCAGACGGCCGACGGCTGGCTCCAGAAGATTCAGGA
>JACQHI010000085.1 GCA_016199105.1 Lentisphaerota bacterium
GCGGTCCGCCTCCTCGAGGACATCCGGGATTGTTTTGGGGATCGGGAGCTGTTTGTGGGACGGGAATTGACCAAGATGCACGAAGAAAATCTGTGGGGTACGGCCGCCGGCCTGCTCGACCTTTACCGCCGCCGCGAGAGCGCAAATCCGCCCCGGCGGATCAAGGGCGAACTGGTCGTGGTCATTTCCGCCGCCGACCGGGACGCGGCATCCCCGGCCGCGGCGGAAGACGGGGCCACCGGTCCGTGAGCATCCGCCTATGACGGAAAACTTGTCATCCGGTTTGTTTGTGGCGATTTCCTGGAACAACGCCTTCGTGCGTTTGAAGGGACGCGCGTCCTTCACCTCCGGCCCGGCGTTGAAGGAATTCGGTCTGGCGTCCCTCGAACGCGGCTGCACCCGCTTCATCATCGACCTGCGCGAATGCGAGGGCATGGACAGCACGTTCATGGGCATTCTGGCGGGCCTCTCGATCAACCTTAAAAACGCCGGCGGCACCGTGATCATCGTCAACCTTTCGCCTAAAATCATGGAACTGCTCCGCACTCTGGGACTGGATCAGATCATCCGCCTCCACTCCCTGGACAACCCTCCCGCGGAACTGCGGGAACTCATGCCGCAGCTCGCGGCCATGGACCGGATGGAGGTGCCATGCCCGGACCGTAAGAAAACGACGGAAACCATGGTGGAAGCCCATGAGACTTTGATCGAGATTTCGGAAGACAACCTCCCGCGCTTCAAGGACGTCCTGACGTTCCTGCGCGACGATCTGAAACGACAGGCCAAATAACCATGACACCGGGTTTCATGGATGCGGGTTTCGGTTCCACCGCCTGGCTGGGCGTGGCGGGGGTGTGCGTCGTGATGGCCCTCTGTTTTCTCCGCAGCCGGCGCATGATCCGCCAGCGCGACGCCCTCCTCCAGGAAAAAGACGTCGCCTACAATTTCATGCACGACGTCAGCGAAGCCTTCTCGGGCGCCGGCAGCACGCAGGTGGATTTCCTGCTGCAGCGGGTGTTGTATTACGCCATGCAGACCGCCAAGGCCGGAGGCGGCGCCATCTATTTCGCGGAGCACGAGGGGGACCTCCTCTGCGCGCGCGCCATCGAGGGCTTGTTCCCTCCCATCGTGGACGGCCTGGACGCCGAGTTCGAGCAGGCCAAAAGCCGCTTCCATCATCTCGAACAATTGGTGAGAAATCAGAAATGCCGCTGGGGAGAAGGCCTGGTGGGACGCGTGGCCCAGTCCGGCGCGGCGCTGTTGATCGAAGACGCCGAGCGCGATTCCCGCGTGCTGCGTTTCGCGCAGGATTTTCTGACGATCCGCTCCATCCTGCTCGTGCCGCTCCGCTTTCAAAACAACGTCCTCGGCGTGCTGGCCGTCGTCAACCGGATCGACGACAGCCCCTTCATTCAGACCGACCTGAATCTCCTCCAGGCGCTGGCGGACCAGGCTTCCGTGACGCTCTATTTCGCCAAGTTCAACGAGGCGTTGGAGGAAAAGAAGCTGATGGATTACGACCTCCGGCTCGCGCGCCGCATCCAGGACACGCTCCTGCCGCGCCAGGTGCCCGAGGTGGAGGGCATCGAGTTGGCCGCGTTCAGCCTGCCCGCCCGCGAGGTTGGCGGCGATTACTACGATTTCGTCATGATCGATCCCGACCATCTCGGCATCACGATCGCCGACGTCTCCGGGAAAGGCGTGTCGGGCGCCATCATGATGTCCGTCTGCCGGTCCGTGTTCCGGGCCAGCGCGCACGGCTGCCTCAGCCCCTCGCACGTGCTGAAAACGATCAACCGGGTGCTGGCCCAGGACATTTACGAGGACATGTTCATCAGCATGCTGTACCTCGTGCTCAACATCCGGACGTTCAAAATGATCGCGGCCAGGGCTGGACATCCGAAACCGTTTATGATTTTGTCTCCCTCCGGCAGCCTCGCGCCCTTGGAATCCCGGGGCATGGCCATCGGCATGGCCGACACCGAAACCTTCGATGCCTGCCTCGATGAAACCGTGGTGAACGTCGAGGCGGGCAGCAGCCTGGCGGTCTATACGGACGGCGTGATCGAGGCCATGAACCGGAACAAGGAGGAGTGGGGGATCGAGCGCCTTCAGGCCGTGGTGCGGAACCACGGCCGGGAAGGCGCCCGCAACACCATTCGCAACGTGCGACAGGAAATCACGGAGTTTGTCGGGCAGGTGCCGCAATATGACGATATGACCCTGATCGTCCTGCACCGGGCCGGATAATCCGCCGCCATGACCAAACATCGAAACAAACCGCATGAGGACGCGAGTTCCGCCGGCGTGAGCCACGGTGTGGCAACGCCGCTCACGCGGGACGGAAGCGGCCAACCTCCCTCACAGGACACGACTCCCCCTCCTTCTCCGGCTTCGCCGAAGGAGACCGAAGCGCTCCACTCAAAACCGGACCCGACTGAACTCGCCAAGACCGCGCAGGAACTGGCCGCGCTCAAGGATCAGCACCTCCGCCTGCTGGCCGATTTCGACAACTTCCGAAAACGGCTGGCCCGCGACAACGACGACTCGGCCCTCCAGGCGCATGCGGCCCTCATGCGGGAACTCCTGCCCGTGCTGGATCATCTGCATCTCGGCATCCAGGCGGCGAAATCCCATAACGCCGAAAAGGTCTTCATCGACGGACTCCAGATGATCCAGGACCAGATGATGCTGGCGCTGACGCGCTTTGGCTTGACTCCGGTGGACATGGAGGGTCGGATTTTCGATCCCAACCTGGGGGATGCCGTGACGCTCGTCTCCTCGGAGGAAGTCCCCGAAGGCATGGTGATCGCCCAGACCCGGCGCGGCTACAAACTCAAAAACATGCTGTTGAGACCGGCCCAGGTGGTGGTGTCCCAGGGCCCGGCCAAACCCGCCGATTCGCCCGAACCGCCGGAATCCCCCAAAGACCCCGCCCAGCCTCCCCAGGAGTAACCCGTGGCAACCAAGCGCGACTATTATGAAGTTCTGACCGTATCCCGAAGCGCCTCCACGGAGGAGATCAAAAAAGCGTACCGGAAAATGGCGCTCAAATATCATCCGGACCGCAACGCCGGCAACAAGGAGGCCGAGGAGCGTTTCAAGGAAATCTCCGAAGCCTATGAAGTGTTGAGCGATCCGGACAAACGCGCCAAGTACGACCAGTACGGCCACGAGGGCCTGAAGTCAACCTTCGGACCCAACGGTTTCGATTTCGCGCGGGACTTCACCCACGTCCAGGATATTCAGGATATTTTCGGCGACCTGTTCGGCGGCAACAGCATCTTCGAAGACTTCTTCGGCCGGTCCTCGCGGCATGGCGCCTCCGGCACCCGTCCCATGAAGGGCTCGGATTTGCGGTTCGATCTGGAAATCGATTTCGAGGAGGCCGTGTTCGGCGCCGAACGGGAAATCACGCTGCCGATTTCCGAGGAATGCACGCACTGCGGCGGACTGGGCGCCGAGCCCGGCAGCAAAAAGGAAACCTGCAAACAATGCGCGGGACGCGGCGTGGTGGTCACGTCCAGCGGCTTCTTCCGCGTCCAGCAGGACTGCCCGGTGTGTCTGGGCAAGGGGGAAATCGTCACATCGCCCTGCCGCCAGTGCGGCGGCTCCGGAACGTCCAAGGTGCGCAAGCCGCTGAAATTGAAAATCCCCGAGGGCGTGGAGACGGGATCGCGCCTCAGGCTGGCCGGCAAAGGCGAGGGCGGACTCCGCGGCGGGCCGCCCGGGGACCTGTATGTCGTCCTGCACGTCCGGCCGCATCCCATTTTCCAGCGACAGGGCGAGGACCTGCTTTGCGAAGTCCCCATTTCGATCGAGTTCGCCGTGTTGGGCGGCGACATCCAGGTGCCCACGCTGGAGGGATACGCGAAAATCAAGATCTCTCCCGGCGCGGAAAGCGGCAAGATATTCCGGCTTCGCGGCAAGGGCGTGACCAGCCTGATGAATGAAGGCAAGGGCGATCTGCTCATCCGGCTGCTGGTCGAAATGCCCAAAAATCTCAACGGCAATCAGAAGAAGAGACTCAAGGATTTCTCCGACAGTTGCGCCGCCCCCAATTACCCGCAGATCGAACAGTTCCGGCTGCGCATGGATCAGTTCTTCGATCACAAAAGGCGAATGCAGAAATGATTCGTGCAACACGAATCATGTGCGCAAAATGATTCGCGTTGCGCGAATCATAAGGTCACAGAACACCAGAGGCGCCCATGGCGATCCGTTGCTTCATACCGCCCGATCGATGGACAGCCGCCGAATGCGCGCTGCCTCCCGAGGAAACCCGTCACCTTCATGTCCTCCGCGTCCGGCATGGCGACACCGTGATCGTCTTTGACGGCGAAGGCCGCGCGGCGGAAGCGGAACTCGTCTCGATCGGCCGCCGGGACGCCACGGTCCGGATCCGCGAGGCGACCCGGCAGACGCAACCCCTTCCCCCGCTTTTCCTCACTCTCATCCAGGCCATCCCCAAGGGGACGGTCATGGACTCCCTCGTGGAAAAGGCCGTCGAACTGGGCGTCTCCGAAATCGTTCCGCTCATGACCGAACGCGTGGTGGTGCGATTGGATCCGGTCGAAGCGCGCCACCGCGAGGAACGCTGGCGTCGCGTGGCGCTGAGCGCCGCCCGGCAGTGCGGCGTCAACCGGCTTACGGTCATCCGGCCGGTCTGCCCCTGGGCGTCGCTCACCGCCCGCATCCAACAGGCCGAGCTCTGCCTGTTCGGCTCGCTTCAGCCATCCGCCCGCCCCTTCAAGGATGTGGCGGCCGCCTGCCGCGCCCGGCAGCCCCGGCGCATCGCCTTCGTGATCGGACCGGAAGGCGACCTGACCGACGGCGAAACGGCGGACCTGCTGGCCGCCGGGGCCGTGCCGGTCAGTTTCGGGCCGCTCGTCCTCCGGGTGGAGACCGCCGCCCTTTACGCCGTGATCCTGACGGCGCACGAATTTCAACAATGTGAGTGATAACGCACATGATAGCCTCAAAGGCACACCTGCCCGCAATGCTGCACGAAGCGCTTCGCATAGCGCTGCAGGCGGGAGAAGCGCAATAAATGGAAAAGAAGGAGAAGGATGCTTTAGAGCGGCTCACTCCTCTTCGTCTTTACCTTCATCTTTACCTTTGTCTCTCCCAGGCCCGAGAAGATTATGGTAAAGATTGCGACAAAGATTAGACTGCGACGACGAATCCTGAACCGTCACTCAATAATCAAGGAAAGCCCATCATGAAACAAGTCGTCTCCACGCCCCAGGCGCCCGCCGCCATCGGGCCCTACAGCCAGGCCATCGCCGCGGACAACCTGCTGTTCATCTCCGGTCAACTCGGCCTTGACCCGGCCACCGGCGCCTTCGCCGGACCCGGAGTCAAGGAACAAACCGAACAGGTGTTGAAAAACATCAAGGCGGTCGTCGAGGCGGCCGGCCTCTCCATGGCGGATATCGTCGCCTGCACCGTCTATATCGCGGACATGAACGAGTTTCCGCAGGTGAACGACATCTATGGCCGGTATTTCACGGAAAAACCGCCCGCACGGGCCACGGTGGAAGTGAGCCGGCTCCCGAAAAACGGGCGGGTCGAAATCAGCGCCATCGCGCTGCGCTGAAGAGAAAGGACACGGCGAGGCGGTGAGACGGTGCGCCGGCGAAGGCCAAGAGAAACAGCACTGTGAATGCGAGTAATAACGTTCGCGATTTGTCGCCGTCTCGCCGACTCACCCTTTCACCGTCTCACCCGTTCATCTCCAAAGGCACCGTCGTTTTCCTCGGCGTCAACGCCTCCTATTCCCACTCCAGCCTGGCACTCTGGATTCTCCGCGAAATCGCCGAACGGGAGGGCTGGAAAACCCGGCTTATCGAGATGACGGTCAACGATGACGTGCTGGCCGCGCTGGCCAGGGTGTCCGTCACCTCGCCCGACGTGCTGGCCGCATCGGCCTATCTGTTCAACCGCCCCTTCCTGCTCTCTTTCCTGCGCCGGTTCAAGGCGCTTCACCCGAACTGCGTCGTGATCGGAGGCGGCCCCGAATTTCTGGGCGACAGCCGGCATTTTCTCCGTTGCGAGACGGCGATGGACGTCGTGGCGCGCGGCGAAGGCGAACGGGTTTTTCCCGCCTTCCTCCAGGCCGCTCACCAACC
>JACQHI010000086.1 GCA_016199105.1 Lentisphaerota bacterium
GGGGTGTAATACTCGCCGGCATTGCCGGCGGACTGGAGGTCCCGGAGAATTTTCTCGTAAATGTCGCCCAGCAGGTGGCGCTGGGATGAGGAATTGAAGTCGATGTCCTCCTGGATCTTGTTGGCGACCTGGCGGAGGAGCGTGCCGGACTTCATGTAGTTGTAGCCGTCCTCGAAAACCGAGCCGACCACGATGGCGCGTTTGTCCGTTCCGGCGGTGACGGCGAGGGTCTTGAGTTTCGGGAACATCTCGTTGTTCACGAAGTCGATCAGTTCCTCGCCGGTCATCCCCTCCGGATTGGCGGCCCAGTTGCGCCAGCGGAACCGGCTGGGAATCGGCGACTTGTATTTCGGGTCGCGCAGTTCCCACTCCCGCTCGCGGTCGTCGAAGATTTTCAGAAACAGCATCCAGACCATCTGGCTGATGCGCTGGGCGTCGCCGTCCACGCCGACATCCTTGCGCATGATGTCCTGGATGACTTTTACCAGGGTTGTGATGGACATGTGGCCTCAACAGGGTTCAACGGTTCAAGGTTCATGCGACATAGAGCTGTTTTTCGAGTTCGCGGATGGCCTGGAGATACTGATCGCGCCCGCCGAAGGCGTCAATGAGTTCCAGCGGGGTTCCGATCTCGCTGAGGGGCTGGACATTCAATATCGTAAAATCCTCGATCGGCACGATGCCCTCGTCGGCGTACTTGTCCAGGAGCGCGTTGAGGACCTCACGGGCTGTTTCGCTGTACTTGCCGAAGTAGTCGCGTTTGCGGACGTTGTCGGCGCGCTCCTGGCGCGTCTTGGGCGGCTGCCCCCACGCGACGTGACAGACGAGGTCGAACGGATCGAGTCCCCTGCCCACTTCCTCCGAAAGCGCTTCCAGCAGGACACCGCGCTTTTCCAGTTCGGCGATGATGGCGGATTTCCGCTCGGCCTTCGACCAGGCATGGAGGAAAACGTCGAGGGAGCAAAACTGACGGAGAACGGATTTGCGGGTGTAATCCCGGATGGATTCGGTGATGAGTTTGCCGTCGGCGCCGTAGTATTGGACTCGCTCGGCGACGATGCTGACCGGAACGTCGTCAATCACGTACTTGAGCCGCTTCCCGCCGTGTTCTGGAGGGAGAGGCTGCGCCGAGCCGTCAGGTCCCGCATCCCCCGCCACCCCGTCTTCCGGCGGCACGGGCGGCTCGCCTTCCCCAGGCTCGTAGATTTGGACCGGATCGCCGTCGAAGTCCGGGTCGGCGAAGAGTTCGGTGGCCTTCTTGAAATCCATGATCGTGAAGAAAAACTTGTCGTATTCCTCCCGGATGCGCGTGCCGCGACCGATGATCTGCTTGAACAGGGTCATGGACTCGATGCGCTGGTCCAGCACGATCAGCTTGCAAGTCTGGGCGTCCACGCCGGTGGAGAGCAGCCGCGAGGTGGTGACGACGACGGGGAAACGGCTCTCGGGGTCGATGAAATTATCGAGTTCCATCTTGCCCTCGTTGTCGTCGCCGGTGATGCGCATGATGTACTTGGCGTTGATCGCGGCCAGGTCCGCGTTCTCGTTGACCAGGGCTTTGCGCATGCGTTCCGCGTGGTCAATGTCCTCGCAGAAGACGATGGCCTTGTCGAAGCGGTCGGTAAGCCGGAGGAACTCCGTCACCTTGCGCGCCACCAGTTCGGTGCGCTTCTCCAGGACAAGGGTGCGGTCGAAGTCGCGCTGGTTGTAAATGCGGTCTTCGACCAGGCGGCCGTTTTTGTCGAGTTTGCCGGCCGACGGGCGCCAGCCCTGGAGGTCCTTGTCGATATCGATGCGGACGACCTTGTAGGGGGCGAGGAAGCCGTCATCGATGCCCTGGCGGAGGGAATAGGTGTAGATGGGGTCGCCGAAGTAGTCCATGTTTGAGACGTCGCGGGTTTCCTTCGGGGTGGCGGTCATGCCGATCTGGGTGGCGGAACTGAAATAGGTTAGCACCTCGCGCCATGCGGAATCGGCGGCGGCGCTGCCGCGGTGGCATTCGTCCACGATGATGAGGTCGAAGAAATCCGGGCTGAACTGCTTGTAGATGTTCTGTTCCTCTTCGGTGCCCGTGACGGCCTGATAGAGCGACAGGTATATCTCGTAGGACTTGTCCACCTGGCGATTGGCGATCTTGGTCATGGCCGACTCGAAGGGCTTGAAGTCGTTGATCCGGGTCTGATCCACCAGGATGTTCCGGTCGGCCAGGAAAAGAATGCGCTTTTTGGCGCGGGCCCGCCACAGACGCCAGATGATCTGGAAGGCGGTGTAGGTCTTGCCGGTGCCGGTGGCCATGACGAGAAGAATGCGGTTCTGTCCCTTGGCGATGGCCTCCATGGTCCGGTTGATGGCGATTTGCTGGTAATAGCGCGGGGCCTTGCCGGAAGCGTCCGCGTGGTAGTCCTGGGTGATGACGGCCTGCTCGGCGGGCTCCAGGTTCTTCGCGGCGCAGTAGCGCCGCCAGAGTTCGGACGGGGACGGGAAGGCGGTCAGGGCCACTTCCCGCTCCACAACGCCCTGGCGGCAGGTGCGATCATGTTCGAGAAAAGCGTCGCCGTTTGAGCTGAATGCAAAGGGCGCGTCAAGAACCTCCGCCCCGGCAAGGGCCTGCTGCATACCCGCGCTTACGGAATGATTGTTGTCTTTGGCCTCGATAACAGCCAGGGGCATGCCGGGCTTGTAGTAAAGCACACAGTCGGCGCGCCGGGCCTCGCCGCGCGTGACCTGCGAACCGCGGACGATGACGCGGCCGGCCGTGAAGGTCACTTCCTCGCGGAGCTGAGACTGCAGGTCCCAGCCCGCGGCAACGAGGGCGGGCGTGATGAACTTGGTGCAGATGTCACGTTCTGTCAGCGACTTCTTATTTTCCTCTGATGCACTCATCTCTTCGTGTCTATTGGTCGGATGAATCTCAAAGCTCAACAATTACCGGGCCGGCTTGGCCTGCCCTGCCCCGGACATCACAGTCTGTTTCGGAGGGAACGTTACCAGATGCGAGGACGCGTGGCTATTCGATCCGCCGCGCATAACGAACCGGCCGAGTCAGTTTCCGCAGTTTCTTCTCGCCGACCGCCTGCTTTAGCCAAACCTCCAACTGCGCTTTCGAAACGGTCAAACGCTTTGCCAAATCCGCGACAGGGCTCGGTTTGTCGAGCGCGGCAGCAATCACAGGCATCACAGCATCGTAGATCGAGGCCGGGACGGCAATTTTCCCCGCCGAAATGGGCGTCGGTTTCGCCACAAAAGTCGGCGTGCTTTCTCTGACAGCCGCCGCCGTCCGGCCACCACTGGCAACTTGGTCGAAGAGGGGAAGGCCGCCTTCCTCTGCGGGTGCAACGGTAGCTTCGGCTGCCGCCCTCAATCGCGCAAGGGGGTTCGCATGGCCGTCAATGCCGGGGAACCTGATCGCCCCCAGCTCGACAAGCTTGTGATTTCCGAGTGGCGCCGACCCGCTCAAACGCACAAAAACCGCGCGTCCCGGCTTGCGCTTCAGTTCTTCTACAGCACCCTCCCAGGTACCGCCCTTTCCATAATCGGCACTTACGACCAGCCCGTATTCGGCTAGCGCGTAAATCAACTTGTTCCGCCCCATGGCGTTGCCAACGTTGAATCCGGCTTCGGGATGGTAGGGCGAAATCAGGAGTAAGCGCCCACCTGACAGCGCTTCGCGGGCCTCCCGGGAAACGCTCCGCCTCAAAAGCGTGTCCGCGAGAATGCCAATGACAATGCCGCCGGCCTCCAACGCACTCGTCATGGCGATCTGATCCACCCCCCGGGCTCCGCCGGAAACCACCGGCATGTCACCTCGCGCACACCAGGCCGCCACGTCGCGGGCAAATGCCTCACCCTCTGCCTCCACGTTTCGCGAACCGACGATCGCCAACCCGCCGCTCTGAAGTAATGACCGTTCCCCCGCGCCAAAAAGGATCGGTGGCGCCTTCTCTTTGAGATGTTCCTTGTAGCGCGCCGGATAATCCGGATCACTCCGGCAGACAACCCATATCCCGCTTTGGTTCCATGCTTCGACGGCGAATGCGAGTTTGACCCCTCGTTTCAACAAGGCGTTCAGGCGCTGCTCCGATAGGCCCGATTCCCTCGCCAAGAGGCATGTATGCTCCAGCGAAAGCAAATCCATCGGTCGCAAATTCTTGCCCAGCAACCAGCGGACGACTTGATTGTAGTCACGCTGGTCCAGCGGCTCGAATTCCGATACGCCGCCCAAGCGCCCACAAAGCAACAGAATCGCTTTTGCATCCTCGCTTATTATATTCATGGTGTACCTCAATCCATCCGAGGCGAATTCAAAGCCAACGCGACTGGAAACACCGCCGCGCATCCAGCCTGCCGCAGGACAGCGGAGGCCACAGTAAACGTCCATCCTGAGTCTGTTATATCGTCAACCAACAGGCAAGGTCCGCCAGGCACGGCAGCCGGATCTGCCACAAATATACCATCCAGATTGCGGGCTTGTTGAAAACTGTTTTGCATCTCTTTCTGAGGTGGATTGGCCTTCATTTTCCGGATGCAGGGCTGGAAGGGCAACCCCAAGGCACTGGCCAGTCGCCGGGCAAAATCAGGCACCAACTCCGGACGATTTAGCGATGGAATGCTGACGACCCATTCCGGCGAAGGCGTGGGATTCCACTGCCGAATCATCTCGACGCAGGCCCCGACCAACTCGTCATGTAAACGCCCGTGTTCATATTTTCCGGCGGCCACCATCTGCCCCCAGCCGGCGTCGCGCCAGAGGCTCAAGGCACGCCCCTCCTGCGCGCAGAGGGTATCGCCAATGCGCCCGGTGAACCCATAGATGGGCAGCGCGCAACCGCTGGGCCACTGCTTGCGGGGCGGCAACGGCTGGTGACTTCGCTTCAAGAAAATGGCTGCCCGGTTTGCCAGATCGTGGTCATATTCAGGGGAGAGCAGCGGTTCCCCCTTGCAGCCCGCGCACTTTCCGCATCGTCCGGCCTGTGGATCGTCCAAGGCCCGCGCAAGGAATTCCATGAGGCACCCGGAATGCGCCATGTAGGTCTGCATCTGGGCTTGCTCTTGCCTCCGAATGCCTGTGATTGCATCCACATACGCCTGGTCAATGCGATAGGTCTTGGCTGCTGCAGTGACGTTCCACTTGGAGCCGATCTTGGTTATGGGGGACGGCATCTCCACAGAGAGATACTTGATCGCCTTTTCCAACTGCGAATGCTTCAAGTTCAACCGCGCTTCAAGCTCGTGTATCGATAAACCGCCTTCGGCCTGATCCAACTCCTGAAGAATCGTGTCCACGTGTCGTTGGGGAGGAAAGGCGTTGCGAATAAAGAAATCCGAGATAGAGTCGTCTTCCTCGCCATGCAGAAGAATGCCGAACGCCTCCTCGACAGCCCGTCCGGCACGGCCGACCTGCTGGTAGTAATGCACCACCGATGCCGGCCGCTGGAAATGAATCACAAATCCAAGATCGGGTTTGTCGAACCCCATGCCCAAGGCCACGGTCGCCACCAGCACTTTGACCTTATTCTTCAGCAATTGCTGTTCCAGATCCTCCCTCTGCGACGCTCCCGCCTCCTCATCCGCCACATCCGCATGGTAGGCCTTGGCAACGATTTCATTGGTTCGCAACCACTCCGCCACTCGCTCGGCATCTCGTTGCGTGAGCGTGTAGACAATCCCGCTACCGGGAAGCGACGGGATGGTTCGAGCCAACCATGCCATTCGGGCGGCCGGACTGGCCATGGTGATGTTTTGCAGCTTCAGACTTTCGCGCACTAGAGGACCGCGAACCAGCCGGATGTCCCTGCCAAGCTGCGATATGACGTCACCCACTACGCGGTCATTGGCAGTCGCCGTAGTGGCCAACACAGGGACATTGCCCGGTAGCGCCTGAAGTACGCGCACAATGCGTCGATAGTCCGGGCGAAAGTCATGACCCCAATCGGATATGCAGTGCGCCTCATCTACGACGAAAAGCCCAACGCGGTCCGAAATATGGGCCAGAACATTCTCGCGGAACTTGTCATTTGCCAATCGCTCGGGCGAGACCAAAAGAATATCGATGCGATTGTCTCGCAGTTCCCGCTCGATTTTTCCCCAATTGTCCGGATTGGTACTGTTGATTGTCTCAGCTCGCACACCGATGCGACCGGCCGCCTCCAGTTGATTACGCATCAGGGAGAGCAATGGGGAGATTAAAAGACTGACGCCGGCACCTGAATCCCGCAGGAGGCGAGTGGCAAGGAAATATACCATGCTCTTGCCCCAGCCGGTGCGTTCAACCACGAGGAGCCTTCGTCGGCTCAGAAGATCCTGTATGCTTTCCCACTGTCCCGGCCTGAAATCGGCATCAGCCCGGCCCAACGCGGTCCGCAGGTATGTCAACGCTCGATCTCTCATAGACTTGCCATCGCCTCTGCCAATACCATCCCTGCCCCGGCCATCACAGTCTGTTTCGGAGGGAACGTTAGCAGATGAAGGGGTGGATTCAAGATTCAAAACTCAAGATTCGAGAAAGGCTGCCCCCGATCACCCGGCATCCCTGCTTGACCCAGCCTGCCGACGGAGATAAATTTCTTCGCGTTCAGAGGCTTGGGTTACGGTTCATCCAGGCGACGATCCCGGCCCTGTGATTCTTCACCAAAGGACACTCACAATGACGGATCCCACGGCATGGCTGGCGGACCGCGGATGGGGGGTGCTTTGCCATTGGCTCGGCATCCAGCCGAATCCTGACGGGAGCGGGGGAATGACCGCCGAGGCGTGGAATGCACAGGTGGACGCGTTCGACGCCGAGGGACTGGCGCGTCAACTCGAGAGCGCCGGCGCGCCCTACTTTTTCATCACCATCGGACAGAACTCCGGTCATTACATCGCCCCCAATGCAACGTATGACCGCTTCGTCGGCATCCACCCCAGCAAGTGCTCCCGGCGGGATATCGTCGCGGACTTGTACGAGGTGCTGCATCCACGCGGCATCGAGTTGCTGGTTTATCTGCCCAGCGGGGCGCCCGCCGCGGATCCAATCGCGGTCGAACGGCTCGAATGGGAGTGGGGGTTCGCCACGCCGGCCTGGGGCGTCCACCGCACCGGCAAGCGCCTGGCGGCATTCCAGCGAAAATGGGAGGCGATCATCCGGGACTGGTCCACCCGGTGGGGACCCAAGGTCAGGGGCTGGTGGCTCGACGGCTGTTATTTCGCCGACGAGATGTACCGGCACGACGACGAGCCGAATTTTCGCAGCTTTGCCGCCGCGTTGAAGGCGGGCAACCCGGAGGCAGTGGTCGCGTTCAATCCCGGAGTGCTCACGCCCGTCGTCTGCCATACGGAACACGAGGATTTTACGGCGGGAGAAATCTCGACTGCCCTGCCGGAATGTCCCGGCCCCTGGGTGGAACGAAACGGCCACAAGGCGCGCTATCATGTGCTGAGCTACCTGGGTGAAGACTGGTGCAAGGGCCGCCCGCGTTTTCCGGATGAGCTGGTGGTCGGATTTACGAAACATGTCGCTGAAAAAGGCGGCGTCACCACCTGGGATGTCCCCATCGGCAGGAATGGTTTGATCCCGGAACCCTTCGTGCGGCAACTCAAGGCGCTCGGAGCTTCAGGGCTCGGAAATCGGCACAGGGCATAGACATCGCAGGCCGCAGGATCAGCCGGATAAATCGTTTCCACCTACCACCAATCACCTGACACTTCTCCCCTCACCACTCTCTTCATCCTCCCGCATACCGGGCAACCACAGCGTCCACGGCGTTCTGCGCCGCCGCCGGCACCCCGGGAACATGCTCCTTGAGAATCCGGTTCCAGCGGGCGTGCGCCCGGATGCACGGATCCTCGTAAAGCGCCCGGATGCCGGACCGGTCGAACAGGTCCTTTTGAAGATATTCCTCCGACGATCGAATATGTTTCAGCGTATGCGGATGCGTCAAATACTCGCCGCGGATGCCGAGTTCCTTCTGCAGCTCGACCGCCAGGGTTTCCTCGTTGACCACCATGCCCCGGCGCAGGCGGAGCATGTGCCGCAGCATCTCGTTGTGCAGGACCAGCAATTCGTAGGAGGCCGCGCTGCATTTGGACGCCGTGGCGGCGTTCACCGTGACATGCGTGCCCGCCAGCATCGCCGTCTCAAGGCCCGCCGCCATTTCCCAGCCGGCCTGGAAATCGGCGATCTTGGAATCCGAGGACGGGCAGGAATAGGACGGGATCCCATATCGGCGCGCGAGTTGGGCGCCCACCGCGATGGCCAGATGAAAATCCGGGCCCGCTTCCTCGATTTCCGCGGTCTGCATGTCGAGCTTGATATGGCCGAAATCCATCAGGCAGGGCGAGCCCGGCCGCACGGTCTGGACCACGCAGAGCCCGGCCAGCTCTTCCGCCACCTTCATGACCAGGGCGCCGGCCATCGTGGCCGGCGCCTGCATGCCGCCGATCGAGCCGCCCATGAGGATGACCGGAAGCCCTTCCCGAGCCGCCAGCAACAGCACATGGCTGGACTCCACATCAATTTCATAGCCCGGCAGCATGGTGGAGAGCAGGCCGACGATCGGCCGGCTCGAAAGATCCGGCGTGCCGGCCAGCACCTTGGCCATGTCCACAAAAGCCCGATTGGCGCGCGCTTCCACGGGACAGGCCCAGCAGAATTTCGTCGTGTTCTTAAGCACCTCGGCGCAACTCAGTATCTCACCCATCCCCTGCGGCGCATCGCGCCCTTCCACCATGGGGATGGCCATGTCCACGCTGTCGAGCGCATCGACGATCCGCGTCAGGTCTCGGACATCCCGCAGCGTGGCCGGGCGGCGGGTCCAGGCGGGATACTCCAGGATCTCGGTCATCGTTCCGCCGATCAAATGGTGATGCTCCCTTCCCCCGATGCCCAGTTGGCCGCCCCGGCGGTCGAAGACCTCGAACGTTTCCGGCGCCCGGCTGATGGACTGCTCCACCAGTTCCCGGGGGATCCGGACGGTCTGGTCATCCACCTTCTTCGCCCCCGCGTCGAGCAGCACGGCGACGACCTCCGGATTGCGTATCCGCATGCCCAATTCCTCGAGCATGCGGCAGGCCGACTCATGGATCTGCTCGATGTCCTCTTTTCCAACCGCCTCCCAATATTGCATGGACTTATCTTCTCTAAATCAGGTTTCGGGGTTCAGGGTTCGGGGTTCAGGACAGCCGCCGGTCAAGCCGATGGAACAAGGATAAGACAATAACGCTTTCATGTTTAAGTCATTTGTTCCGTACTCTCATGGCGCCCTTTTGTCGAGAAAATTCAAGGGCGGCGGGGTCAGTGACCGAAGGCGTCGAAAGCGTAAGTCGGCCATTCTCTTGGCCCGCCGTCTTGTCCGCCGTAGCCTTGTGCGAAGGTGGAAGCTTCTTAGCGAAGGCGGCTGGCTGACTTTCCCCCACACCACCGGCCCCTCATAAATCACCAAGTGTCAAAACCCCTGAATTAGGCTGCCAAAGGCCGCACTGTTTCCTGTGGCCGCGGCGGTAACGCCGTGGCTCTCCGAAAGAATCCACGCCTTCACCCAGGCTCTATTGAAGGCTACGCCGAAGCAAGCAGGCGCGGCCACAGAAGATTGAAATTCCTATGCATAAATTCACATTCACTTTCCGCTCGCCATACATGAATGGAATCCCTAGGATTTTTGGCGAGGAACACCGGCCGTGTGGAGCGGTGCATACATGAATACGAAGTCCGTTCAATAATACTAGGCGTCATTGTGAGCTCTCTGCCGGTCGCTATCCTTATCTTGGCAACGCTTCTTGGCGCCGAAGCCTGCACCAACCAGCGAAAAGATTCCATGCAAGACGTCCGGCATCTAAGCATCTACATCGCTCGCCGGCCGAGCGATGTGTATGAGTTCGCATCAGACCCAAGGAATCTGCCACGCTGGGCCGGCGGCCTGGCTCGTTCCGAAGTCAAGAAAGACGGCGATGAATGGCTCATGGAAGCCCCATTCGGCAGAGTAAGAGTGAAGTTCGCGGAGCGAAACGCCTTCGGAGTAATGGATCATGACGTCAAGCTGGAATCTGGCGTCACGATCCATAATCCCATGCGGGTCGTGCCTCATGGAGAAGGGAGCGAGTTCGTGTTTACCCTGATTCGTCAGCCAGGAACAACTGACGAAAAGTTCGCCGCGGACAAGGCGGCAGTGGAAAACGATCTAAAGACACTGAAGGGCCTCTTGGAGCGTGAACCCAGATGACGCCCAACAGAGTCGTCGAATATACGCCCGTTGTCTCCGCTTGACCCGGCGCGTCCTTGCCGACGCTGCGCTCCTGGATGGCCCTGCTGTCATAACCCCAAATTTACGATCGCTTTCCGCTTGCCCTCGGCGGAGTCTACCCATAGGATTCCCGACCAGAAGCGCGGGCCATTGGCGCCGTGCATACATGGATGCGAAGTCCGTTCAATAATACTGTTGGCCAATAACATGACGAAGCATTGCATGGGAATACTCTTCGGGATGGCAAAAGGCTTCCGGTTTTGCCAGCTCCCTAGATCGACCCGCTTTTACTGTCATCTTCACAAACGGCAACCCTCCTATATCGTGGCCGCTATCCTAATTTCCGCGGTGACCGGAATCACATGGTCCTATCTCGCGGGATTAATACCAGTTCCGTGGAAAAGAGACCACCAAACGACACTCCCAATTGTCCTGTCATCCAAACACAACGAACCGATCAGCATCTCTCCAACGTACATCGACCTTGGTCAAGGCGCAAATCGAGGAATGGGCACTTTCAACGTTGGGAATAACGGCGATGCGGATCTCTACCAGATCGAAATACAGATGCTACTTGAATCTTCGATTCTCTCGATAAGCAACCGTGACATCAGCGTGAAGATAATTGACTACCCCGATAAGACGGAACTGCAGGTTCCTATACGAGGCGATCCATTCCATTACACCTTGGTCAATGATCAGGGTTGGATGATAGCCGATATGGACACAAATGGCATGGATAGGTTCCTCATCCTTTTAAAGCACTTACCTCCACGAACTAGGGCAACAATCGCAATTCAGAATCAAGCATCCAGAGTCCTGCCTCCCGGTGTTCACAGATTAGTTGCATCGGTCATTTCATACAAAGATACGCCGATACATGATGCTCTAACCCCACAAAACAGCACTATATCTACGCGAACCATTCCATTCGATGCATCGGCCTTGCCCAGAATCTATTTTCAGCACGTGCTTGAGGGCAGTTCGCGCGAAGTGCAGTACGACGGCGCTGCCGTTGTTTCGAATGCGATCTGCCTCATACAGGCAGAGAAGTGGGACGATGCAGAAAGAGAGGCGCGAAGCGCCCTTGAGATCAACCCATCGCTCGGCGTTGCGCATCAAACTCTATCCGCGCTATTGGAAAGAAAGGGCGTGGTACCAGACGCCTATCAAAGCGCCCTAAGAGCTGTACGTTTTCTGCCGGATGACCCCTTGGCCTATTGCTCCCTTGCCCATTGCCTTCGGCTCCTCGGTCGCAAACCCGAAGCGCTGACCAACTACACAACAGCCGTGCTCCTCGCAGCCACTAATTATCCAACTGTTAGCTACTCCAGAGGCCAATTGCTAAGTGAGTTCCATCGATATTCTGAGGCGCGCAAGGATTTCGATCAGGCAATTATTGGTGGATATTCCAACGAGTGGTCCTACTACAACAGAGGGCTGACATTCCTTTACGAAGGAGCTTTGAGCAATGCAGTTCTTGACCTCAGTGTAGCTATAAGCAAGTGCCCAGACATGCCCGATGCGCTCCTGGCGCGAGGTGTTGCGAACAGGGCGTTGAAGCAGTTCACCATGGCTGACCGAGATATGAGGGAGGCTGTCAGGCTTAGGCCTTCCTTTGGCGAGATCGTGCAAGGGATGAATCACAACACCAACGTCAGCATCGATTTCACACGAGGCGACATCCAAACGCCATTGCATACTTTTATCGACAAGGGATCAGGACCGACGACCTATTACTCTGAATTAGTGATAACAGATGAGCGAATGGACAAGATGATCAGAATCGGCCAACCAAGTTCTCAACCGTACCGTTGACCCGCCGGGTCAACGTCCGGTTAGAACGGGCGTGGGCTCAAGGGAGAACGCGACCGTTCGGCCTCTCAACCGGAACCGAATTCGCAGCTTGCGCGCGCAAGGGGCACACAGTACAGTGTCTGCCATGAAGAGCGTCTACATCGAGACTTCCATCCCGAGCTACCTGACGGCGCGACCCAGTCGTGACGTTCGCGCCGCCGCGTGGCAGGAACTCACGGTCCAGTGGTGGGAAACGGCTCGCGGCCACTATGATCTATGCACGTCAGAGGTCGTCGTGGCAGAGGCGGCCGAGGGTAATCCGGAGGCCGCTGAACGCCGTATAGCCGCCCTGCGCGGCATACCTGAACTACCTGTGGATGCCGAGGTCGAGTCGCTGGCAGGCAAACTCATTGCGGAGGGCGGATTCCCCTCAACGGCGGAATTCGATGCCTTGCATGTGGCTCTGGCGGCGGTTCATTCGGTTGACTTTTTGCTGACATGGAACTGCCGACACATCAACAACGCGGACACCAAGCCGCTGATCCGCTCCATCTGCGCGCTTGCTGGCTACACCTGTCCGGAGATCTGCACACCACAGGAACTGCTCCCGGAGGAGGATGACCATGTATCAAGATGAAATCATCAGCGAGGTCTGGAGAAACCGCGAGGCCCTGGCCAAACGCCACAACCACGACCTGCACGCAATCGTGGTGGAGATGCAGAGGCGTCAACAGACGCCTTTGTCGAAACTCGCCGACAGACGGCGCCAAACCAATGGGCGGCTGGCCATCCGTTCGCCGGAGAGATGAAGGAAATGAAACAGGAGTTTGCCCCGATCACGGACGAGGCGTGCAGAGACACCGCATGACCTGGCAAACATCGGCGCGCATGGCAGGCCCGCATGCTCGCCGACCTGCGGCCCCGCCTACCTCCGTTTTCCCTGCGGCTGTGTTGTCGAGGGCATGACCCACTCGTTAAAACAAGCCGTGTCAGCCGTTGACTTCCATCGAGCAACGGGCTACATGCCCGTCTCCCAATCGGGCCGCCGAGACTGACCGATGACAGCCTGCCTCTTTCCAGCCGACGGACGCAGGCCGCACCATGCGCGGCAAGCACTGCGCTCGCCCCGCCGAAGCGGGGTCCCTCCCATGGCCGGTGTACCCGCCTGCAGCGCTGTGCGAAGCGCTTTGCGCACCTGCCCGCAATGCTACGCATAACGTTGCAGGCGGGGCACTGCGGGCAGGAAACCGGCTCTACCGCAATTCAAACGATGAGATAAGCGCCAGGAACGCTACCGTGAGCCGTGGCAGGTCACCGAGGTTCGGGCGCGCCTTCCCGGGCGGTCGTGGAGACAGCATGAGACCGGAGCGAACGACGAGACGCGCCACGCTCGGCCGGACAGGCACGTTCGAAAACAGAACTCACCCACGACGAAACGAGACGGCGCAATCCGCTGGACAGCCCCGTCCCCCACTGCTACCGTGAAGGCTTCTAAACCGGAGGGTTCCATGCAAAAGAAAATCGGCGTGGTGGGATTGTGGCATCTGGGTTGTGTGTTGTGCGCCGCCTGGCGGCGGATGGGGCACAGCGTCGTCGGCTTCGATCATCAGCCGGATCGCGTGGCGCGGCTCCAACGGGGCGAACCACCCCTCTTCGAACCCGGTCTCTCCGAAGCCATCCAGGACGGACTGAGAAACGGCGCCCTCTCCTTTTCCACCCGGATCGAGGATCTGAGGGACTGCGATTTCGTCTTTCTCGCCTATGACACACCGGTTCTTGACGATGACTCCAGCGACACTTCGATTCTGTCCCGGTCGGTCCGGGAGCTGGCGCCGATCATGAAGAATCAGGCCGTCCTGATCGTCACATCCCAGTCCCCGGCCGGGTTTTGCCGGCAATTGCGACAACAGCTCCAGGCCGTCAATCGCACGCTCGACCTGGCTGTGTCGCCGGAAAACCTCAAACTGGGCGAAGCCATCGCCTGCTACCTGACTCCGGGCCGGATCATCCTGGGCACAGCGAGCGCCGACACCCAGGCCCAATGCACGGACCTTTTCGCCGCCATTCCCGGCGACATCCTCGCCATGAGCCTCGAAAGCGCCGAAATGGTCAAGCACGGAATCAATTCCTTCCTCGCCAGCAGTATTGTCTTCACGAATCAGCTCTCCGATCTTTGCGAAACGTCCGGCGCCCGCATTGACGATGTCATTCGCGGAATGAAAACCGATCCCCGTATCGGCCCGAAAGCGTACCTGGCGCCCGGCATCGGGTTCTCGGGCGGCACGCTGGGCCGGGATCTCCAGGTGCTGGCGGCGCAAAACCACATCCATCATGGCCAGGCCACCCTCTTCGAGCTGGTGCACGGATTCAACGAAGAACGCAAAAACCATATCGTGGAGCGGGCGCTTCGCCTGCTGGGGGCCGTGAAAGGCAACACCATCGGCGTGCTCGGCGTCACGTACAAGCCCGGGACCAGCACGATCCGCCGCAGCCGTCCCCTGGAAATGGTCCGGCAACTCCTGGACCGGCGGGTCCGCGTGAAGGTGTTCGATCCGCGCGCCGATTTCTCAGAACTGCCCGGCACGCCCCCCTTTGAAATCGCCGCCGGCGCCCTTGACGCGGCCCGGGAAACCGATCTTCTGCTCCTGCTCACGGAATGGCCCGAGTTCCGCGCCCTGCCGTGGGCGGAAATCGCGCCCCTGATGAACCACCCCAATTTTTTCGACACCAAGAATTTTCTGGATGAGAACGCCATGATCGCCGCCGGGTTCCGGTATCATTCCATCGGGAGGCCCTCCTGATGCCGGCTTTGGAATCGAAAACCATCGCGATCACCGGCGGCAGCCTGGGCATCGGCCTGGCGGTGGCCAAGAAATGCGCCGCCGAAGGCGCCACGGTCATCCTGGCGGCGCGGGACAAGATCGCCCTGCAGTCCGCCCTGCGGGACGTGAAATCCGTTTCGCCGGCGCCCCACGCCGTTTTTCCGATGGACGTCAGCCGGGAGGAGGATGTGCGGCAGTTCGCCGCCTTCTGTGCCGGACGGGAAGGCGCCATCCACGGCCTGGTCAACTGCGCCGGCATTTACGGACCGATCGGCAAGACGCACGAGGTCAACATGACCGATTTTGCCCGCACCCACGCCATCAATTTTCTGGGCACCGTCTTCATGTGCCAGGCTTTTATTCCGCTGCTAGCGGGCAAACCCCGGAAGAAAATCGTCATCTTCGCGGGCGGCGGCGCCGCGACGCCGTTCCCCTTTTATTCCGCCTATGCGACGTCCAAGGTGGCGCTGGTGCGATTGACCGAGAATCTCGCCCGCGAGCTCGACGTCGAGTCGTTCGACGTGAACTGCGTCGCGCCCGGCTTCGTCATCACGCGCCTGCATGAGGAGACGATGAAGGCCGGCCCGGAAGCCGCCTCCCCCCAGTTCTACGAAGCGACGAAGAAACAAATGGCCGGCGGCGGCGTCCCCCCGGAACGGGCGGCCGACTTGACGGCCTTCCTGCTGTCCGCCGCGTCGGACGGCATCACGGGCAAATTTATTTCCGCCCAGTACGATCCCTGGGAGACGGACGAATTTCAGGACCAGCTTCGACAGGACAAGAATCTCGCCACGCTCCGCCGCATCGACAACAAATTCTTCGCGGCCAAGTGAAGCTCCCCGCCCTCGTCATTGCTCAGGTGGTCAGGGTTCGGGGTTCCGCCGTCGCCTGGAGGCTATGGCGGACAAGTCAGTGTTCGGGCAGGCAGGCGTCGGACAGGAAAGCGCAGAGGGAAAAATAGCCGCAAAAAAGCGCAAGGGGCGCAAAATGGAGCGGCCTGGTTTTCCACTGTAGGGCGGTCACGTCGCCTCGACTGACCGCCGCGTTTTTCCCGCGCTCGCGGACGGACGGCGGCCAGGCCGGAGACATGGCCGCCCTACAGGGATTGAACACCCTGCTGGAATTTGCCGATGTAGTGTTGGCCGCTTGTCCTCCAAAGGCCCGGACGGCTGAGGGTCACCGGCCAATCTGTTCCCCTGCGCCGTGACGGCGCACGCTTCATCAAAATCCAACAACTCCCGGACAGCGGCCAGTCCGAAGACATGACTGCCCTACAGGCTGAACGATTCACGGAATGCCTTCACGACGGAGCGCGAAGGCCACCTTTATTGATCCCGGGTGGACCGGGCCATGCATGGGCATGGTGAACGCTCCGCTTGCCCCGCTCCGAGCGGGGCCGCTCGGTCATTCCCCGGTGCCTCCACGCCTTTCGCGCCGATATAATCCAGCCGTCCCACCAACCCTCACTTCATTTGGAGAACATTGCTGGGCGAAAAGTCCTATCCACAGTTCCAGCCTGTCCACAGTTCACATCCACAGTTCCAGCCTTGCCCTTCGCCAGCAGTTCCTATACCCTGACTTCCTGCGGGAAACTTACAACCCGTTCGTCAAGCCGATGCTGCGCGTAGGCTTACCAGAGGTGTGAACTGACTGCGGAAAAACAAAAGGGCGGCATGCTGGCGGTCAATATCGCGCTTGTCGCGAACGTGATCCTGGCCGTGGTGAAGACCTTGATCGGGATTCTGGGGCACAGCGAAGCCTTGCTCTCCGACGGCATCAACTCGAGCTCGGATGTCGCCTACCTGGTGGTGGTCCGCATCTTCATGGGACTGGCGCACAAGCCGGCGGACAAGGAACATCCGTACGGTCACAGCCA
>JACQHI010000008.1 GCA_016199105.1 Lentisphaerota bacterium
ACGTGGAGGCGGCGCTGGCGCAGGCCGCTGTGGTCGTCAATTGCGCCGCCTATACCAATGTCGATAAGGCCGAAGAGCAGCCGGAGGTGGCCCGGGCGGTCAACGCCGAAGCAGTCGGGGTGCTGGGCCGTCTGGCGCGGCAGCGTGGGACGTATGTGGTCCATATTTCCACCGATTTCGTGTTCGATGGAAAAGGCGACCGGCCGTACGTGGAAACCGACACTCCCAGGCCCCTCAATGTCTATGGCGACTCCAAGTGGAAGGGCGAACTGGCGCTCCAGGCGTCCGGCTGCGACCACGCCATCCTGCGCGTCGAGTGGAGCTACGGCCGGCACGGCGTCCATTTCATCGCCAAGCTGCTCGAACGCGCCCACACCGGGGTTGATCTGAAGGTCGTGGATGACCAGATCGGAGCGCCGACGTGGACGGCCGACGCGGCCCGCGCCATCCTCTGCCTGCTCCGCGGCCGGCACACGGGACTCTACCACTTCGCCAGCGGCGGGTTCGTCTCCCGCTACGACATGGCCCGCTTCGTGTTACAGGCGTTCGACCTCCAGAATCGGATCAGCCCCTGCTCCAGCGAGACGTTCCCCATGAAGGCGGTCCGCCCGAAGAACTCGCGTTTCAACACCGCGAAAATCCAGCCCCTCCTCGATCACCCCATCCGCGACTGGCAAACGGCGCTCTCGGAATTCCTGAGCCATGGCGGGCTTACGCCCACACCCCAATGAGAGCGCTTCTCCCTACTCGTTCTCAAACAACTTGTTTTAAAAAACTTGTATTACCCCCCTCCGGACGGGCAGAATACTGGGGTTGTTTCTGGATGTTTTCCGGAGTCGGAATTTCCGCCACCCAAGAAGGATCCACGAATCATGAAGCTCTCGTTCGCCACGCTCGGCTGTCCGGACTGGAAACTCGATCAGATCGTCCAAACCGCGAAGGCGCTGGGCTATGACGGCGTGGATCTGCGCGGCATCGCGGGCGAACATATCGGGCCCGATGAAACCCCCGATGAACGCCGGAGAATTCGGAAGCTCTTCGCCGATGCCGGCATAGAGATTCCCTGCATCATGGGCTACACCAAGTTCACCTGGGACGATCCGGCCAAACTGAAGGAATCCGTGGACGTCGGTCTCAAGTACGTCGCCACGGCCCGCGATATCGGCTGCCCCATGCTCCGCGTGTTCGGAGGGCAATGGTCCACGGCCGGCCGCGAGGAAAGCATCCGGCGCGTGATCGAGGGCGTGAAGCCGCTCGTGGCCAGGGCGGAGAAAGCCGGCGTCAAAATCGCCATGGAGACCCATGACGACTGGTGCAAGGGCGAAAATCTCAAGGCCGTTCTGGACGGCATTCCGTCCCCGTCATTCGGCGTCTGTTGGGACGTCGCCAACTCCTTCCTGGTCGAACCCTTAGAAAAGACCTATGCTACCGTCAAGGACCGGCTGTTCCATGTCCATTACAAGGACGTCAAGAAGACCGACAAGGGCGAAGCCCGAAGCACCCTGCCCGGCCAGGGGCAGGTGGACTTGAAAAAAGCCCTGCGGTTGATCGCAAAAACGGGATACAAGGGGTACCTGGCTTTCGAATGGGAGAAGAAATGGGAACCCGCCCTGGAAGAACCCGAAGTGGCCTTCCCCCACTATATTCAGTTCACGCGCGGCGTCATGAAGGAGTTGGGTGTCCAGTAAAGGATTCATACCATGTATATGACAGGTTTTGCCGATGAGGCCGGCCATTCTCTCGATGTCCAGATCAGGGCCACGCGCGAGTTGGGCTGGACGCATATCGAGGCCCGCGGGTTGCAGGTGGACGATTTTCCCCTGGGGAACCTGCACGACATCCCCGAGGCCGCGTTCGATCTCGCTCAGGCCAAGCTGGAGAAGGCCGGCATCCGCGTCAATTGTTTCGGCTCCGCCATCGGCAATTGGGCCAAGAAGATAGACGAGCCTTTCGAATCCTCGCTGGCCGAGGCCCGTCGCGCCATTCCCCGCATGCAACGGCTCGGCACGACGTTGATCCGGATCATGAGCTTCGCCGTGCACGACGCGGAGGACCAGATGGAGCAGGAGCGCTTCCGGCGGCTCCGCGAACTTCTGAAGCTGTTCTCCGACGCCGGCCTGACGCCCGTGCACGAAAACTGCATGAACTACGGCGGCATGGGCTGGCCCTTCACGCTGAAGCTGCTGGAGAACGTCCCCGGCCTGAAACTCGTCTTCGATACCGGGAACGCCGTGCTGTCGTTCGACCGCTCGAAACCCAAACCCTGGCCGATGCAGAATTCGTGGGAATTCTACTCCCATATCAAGGAGCATGTGGCCTATATCCACATCAAGGACGGTTACCGGAATCTCGAAACCAACAAAGATGTCTGCACCTATCCCGGCGAAGGCCGCGCCGACGTCCGGAAGATCGTCAAGGACCTGCTGCTCCGGGGATATGACGACGGCATTTCCATCGAGCCGCACATGGGCGCCGTGTTCCACGATCCGTCCTCCGGCCACAGCCTGAACGCCGAAGCCATCTACATCGAATACGGCCGCCGCATGGAGAAACTGATCGCGGAGGTCCGGGCGGAAATGCGGAAAGAACAGGACGACAAACCGGCCCGCGGTGCGGGCCGCTGAGTTCCGGCATGAGTTCCATCGGCCATATCGGCGAACGACTGCTCGACGGGATCCGGAACACCTGCCACCTGGCCGCGGTGGTCTGGACTCTTCTCCGTCTCGCCGCCACCCCCCATTACTGGGTGCGAACGGTGCGCGCCGTGCTGGTCCGCCAGATTCTGTTCACGGGCGTGGAAGCGCTGAGCTTCGTCTCGCTCGTCGCCTTCCTGACCGGTGTGGCGGTCGTGGTGCAGATTCAGGATTTCATCACCAACCTGGGACAGAGGGCTTTCCTGGGCCCCATTCTGGTCACCGTGATCGTCCGGGAACTGGCGCCCCTGCTGGTGAACTTCATCGTGATCGGACGCAGTGGCGCCGCGATGGCCACCGAACTGGCCAACATGAAGGTCATGCGCGAAATCAACATTCTGGAGGCCCAGGGCGTGGATCCTCTGACCTACCTGGCCATGCCGCGGGTGCTGGCGATGGCGGTCTCGATTTTCGGCCTGACGATGGCCTTCATTCTCATCTCCTTCGTCAGCGGTTATCTGAGCGGCTTCCTGATGGGCAGCGGGGACGCCCCCTTCTTGTTCGCCAACAGCGTGTTGATCGGCCTGCACTCCAAGGATGTGTATAATCTGTTGACCAAAACCCTGCTCACCGGCTTGTTGACCGGAACCATTTGTGTCATCGAGGGATTGAGCGTGGGGGGGTCCATCACGGAAGTGCCCCAGGCGGCCACGCGGGCCGTGGTGCGCTCCATCAAGGCGCTTTTCCTGATTTCCGCGGTGGTGTCGGTGTTGACGTATTTTTAATCTTACTCAAGGAGCGCATAATAGAATGGTTCTTCGTTTGGGTAGGGCGGTTTCGCCGAAACCGCCGTTCACAGTGAATCGTTCACGATGAACCGCGGCGCGCCCCGCCATGCGGGGCAAGCTCGGCGTTTATCCCGCGTAGCGCGGGGCTTGCCCCGCTCTGGAGCGGGGAGGCGCCCTACCTGTTGGTGGATCGATTCTATGCACTTGGATTTATGAGCGGAGCCGTGCCCATCCTGGAATTTTTGAACGTGTCGCTGCGGCCCGCCTCGCGGGACGGGGCGGAAATGCGCGACATCCGGCTGCGCCTCATGCCGGGCGACATCGCCCTGGTCCGCCTTGAACTCGGCAACGAAAGCATCCCCCTCGCCGACCTGGCCATGGGCCTGATCCCCCCGGACAGCGGGTCGGTCATGTTCCAGGGCAAAGCCTGGGCGCATATGAATCCGGACCGGGAGATCCGGCTCCGAAGCCGTATCGGCCGCGTTTTCAACGAGCACGGCTGGATCAGCAACCTGAGCGTCCCTGACAATATCACGCTCTGCGAACGCCACAACACCCTGAGACCGGAGGACGACATCTTTGAGGAAGCCGAATCCATCGCCCGCGCCTTCGGTCTGGACGATATTCCCGCCGGGCGACCGGCGGCGATTCATCCCCGCGACCTGCGCCGCGCCGAATGGGTGCGCGCCTTCCTGGGGAACCCGTCCCTGATCGTTCTCGAGCGCCCGACGCTGGGCGTCTCCATCGAACACATTCCCCTGCTCATTCGGACCGCCGTCGAGGCCGCCTCCGGCGGGTCGGCCCTTCTCTGGCTGACGACCGAAGATCCGGTATGGAGCAGTGAAAGTCTAAACAAGGCACAACGGTACGAAATGCGGGGAGGGCTTATGCAACCTCCGGAGGGATCGCGCCATGGATAAACCATTCAAATTCAAATACGTCAATGAAATCACGGGCGGCTTCGTGCTCCTGGCCTTCAGTCTGTTGATCGTCAGCATCTTTTTTGCCGGCCGGGCACAGGGACTCTTCAAGCCGAAATTCGAACTCCGCAGCATGCTGTCCGCCAAGGACGGTTCCTTCGGACTGCAAAAAGGCTCCGAGGTGCGCATTCTGGACATGCAGGCCGGAAAAATCGAGCAGGTGCGGCCTCTGCCCGACGGCTCGATCGAAATTTCCTTCCTGCTGAACACGGATTTCCAGCAATATCTGCACCGGAAAAGCTCCAAGGCCATCGTCAAAAAGAAACTTGCGGGGGCCGGCGACTCCTTCGTCGTGATCTCCGTCGGCAATGCGGATGACCCCCGGATGGAGAACGGCGACAGGATTGACATCGTCAAGGACGTGGACTTGACCGAGCAGTTGCTGGCCACGCTGGATGAATTCAAGGAGGCGGCTCTGCCGATGATCGAAAAATCCAAGGAAATTCTCAATGAAATCCCTCCCTTGGAAGTCCAGACCCGGCTCACCCTCCGGCAGGGCGAAAAGCTGATGAAGGAAGGCGAATCGCTCCTGCACAACGAATTGCCCGCCATCACGATTCAGGCCCAGGACACGCTCCGTGAAATCCAGACTTTGATCGCCGGCCTTGAACGACACTGGCTCCTGCGGAAATACATGGAGCCGGTCGATACCGGCGAATTCATCGCCCCAACCTCGGTCTCGCCTCTGTCGAAAGGAGGCCGGCCGTGAAGTCATTTCTTAAAATGGCCATCCTGGCGGGTGGCGTTTCCTGTCTCATGGCCTGCGGGACTCCGCCCAAACCGGTTCCCGTGGATGCCGGCATTGCGCGCAGCACGGCTTCCGCGCGATCCATGTTCTCGCTCGGCTATGCCGGCCGGGCGGCCGAACAGTACCAGGCCGCCCTGCTCCGCGCCCGGGAAATAGACGATGCCGCCCAGATCGCGCAGAACGCCTACAACCTGGCCGCCTGCCGGGTGGTGGCCGGCGAGTTCGCGCAGGCGCGCGAACTTCTGGACGAGGCGAAAGGCGAATTCCGGAGAGTGGGCCGGGATCCCCTGGAACTGCGACTTCTGGAAGCGCGCGTCGCCCGATTCCAAGGCAATACCGAGGAGGCCGTCATCCTGGCCAGGGCGGCGCTTCAACAGCCGGCGGCCGGACAAGCCCCGCCCTTGTCGGCGCATCTGCGCCTGCTGCTGGCCGATATCGCCTGCGACAAAAATGACATCGCCCAGGCCCGATCGGAACTGACCGGGGCCGAAACCCTGCTGGGCAAAATCCCGGATCCGTCCATCCAGGCGGATGCGATCCTGGTCCGCTCGCGCCTGCTGGAGTTCGAGAAGAAACCGAAGGAAGCCGCCGGCGCCCTGGATGCCGCCGTGGATCTTCTCCGCAAGGCGGACCGCTACCACGACATGGCCCTGGCGCTGGAAAAAGCCGGCATTGCCCATGAGGCCGGCGGCGACGGCCTGGCCGCGGGCGACCGCTATTTCCGTTCGGCCCGGAGTTTTCTGGCCGCCCGCGACGATGCCGCGGCCCGTCGTGTCCTGGCCCGGGCACTGCCCCTGGCCGCCCGGACGGGCGATCCGGACCTGCAACGAAAATTGGACCGCCTCCAAAAGGAGCTGCCGGCGGAACCGAAAAAAACGGCGGATACCAAACCTTGAATGAACATCGAACGCCGAACATCCAACATCGAACATCGAAGTCCGGATCGGATCTGCCCTTCGACGTTGTGCGTTCGACGTTCGGCGTTCGACGTTTTGTCCCGTCCGGCCTCGGGCCGGCGGCTGTGCTCAACCGTGAACCTGTGAAGTAACCACCCCATGAACCCCATCCCCCGCGACATCATTCGACAGAACATCGCCTGCGCGTGTGACGAACGCATCGGCCTCGATTTCAGCGGAGAAAATCGGCGCTCCGATTTTCTGTCCCTCGGCATTGCCCATGGCTTCACGCCCAAGGTCTGGATCGAGGGCGACATGGAATATTCCACCGACGTCTGGGGCAACGTTTGGCACCGCCTGGTCGGCCTCTCGCAGGGGGGCGAAATTTTCAAACCCGTGCTGGAAAACTGGGATGACCTGGACCGGCTGGAACTCCCGGCCCTCGACACGCCCGCCTTCTATGAGGGCGCCCGGACGGCGGCGGCCGCCGACACCACGCACTTTCGCGTCGGCTGGATGCCCGGCTGGCCCTTCGCCATCTGCCGGTACATGCGCCGGATGGAAATCTACTTCGTGGACCTCCTCGCCGAACGCGAACGCATCGACGTTCTGCACGACCGCGTCACCGGCCTCCTGGAGCGCATGATCGATGGCTACGGCGAAGCGGGCATGGACGGCATCATGTATTGCGAGGATCTGGGCATCCAGGACCGGACGCTCATGAGCCCGGCCATGTGGCGCGATATTTTCCGTCCGCTCTACGAGCGCCTGACGTCGCGCGCCCACCGCCACAGCATGAAGGTGATCCAGCACTCCTGCGGCTATAACTGGGCGCTGGTGGACGACCTGTGCGAGGCGGGCGTGGATTGTCTGCAATTCGACCAGCCGGCGGTCTATGACCTGCCGGCGCTCGCGGCCAAGCTCAAGGCCCACCGGGTGGGCCTCTTCTCCCCCTGCGACATCCAGAAGGTGCTGCCCACCGGCGACCGGGCCCTCATCGAATCGGAAACCCGGCGGTTGGTGGAGACGTTCCGCGGAGGATTCATCGCCAAGAATTACGGGGATCTGGCCGGCATCGGCGTGAAACCCGAATGGGACCAGTGGGCCTACGAGGCGTTTCTCCGCTTCGGCGCGCCAGGACTCGCTAGTTTTTGCGAAAGCAAAAACTAAAGCAGCTCCGTCTCCAGGTTCACCAGCACGAAATTCCCGTTGAACTCGAGCATGGAGCTGATGGCGGAGATCCGTTCCTGCACGGTGACCTGCTCGGCGGCCACCGTCACGAACGCCAGCTCCGCGAACTGCCAGGCGTCCTGACGGCCCACCTCGGCCAGGCTCACGTTCATCCGGTTGAGAATCCGGTCCTTCAGGCTGTGCAACACCCGCCGCTTGTCCTTGAGCGAGCGCGACCCCGGCAGACTCAACAACGCTTTGACAACGCCGATCACCATAATTTTTTTATCCTCCACATGGCCAGCAGGCAGACGCCGATCAACAGGCATTCGAAGGCGATCAGGAGAGGCGGCGGAAGGCCCGCCGTACGGTTGGAGACGAAGTTGCTGTGCCAACCGAAAAAGACCAACGCCTGGGGCCAATGGAAATCCAGCGACAGGACCTTCTCCACGTCCGGATAAACGGCGCCGAAAATCCCCAGCGCAGCATAGGGCCAGGCCCTGCCCGAAAGCAGGAGCGCGGGCACGGCCACCGCGACGCCAAAGACGGCCTCGCGGAGCAGCCAGTGGAAGGGCGCCGGCTTGAACCAGTCGAGATGCACGATCCACGCATAGTGCGGCAGTAGATCGAGCAGCAAGTGGGACAGGATGCCAAGCACGACAGACCCCGCCGCCAGCAAGGCAACGCGCGGCCTTTCCTGTTGCGTCCCCCGGGACACGGTCGCCAGCGCCAGCGCGAGACAGGCGCCGCAGGCAATGTGGGCCGGCGTGTTCACATCGCCAAATGCCCCCGTTTCTCCGCGACGCTCACGACGGCCGTCGTGCCGGAGTTGAATTCCAGAAAATCGGCCTCGATCCCGTCGCTGAAAACAACCCCATTCTCCGGCATGAGCGACCGCAGGCGGAGCGGCCGATTCCCGGTGATCGTGCCGAAGGTGATCCCGGCGTCGGATGTCTTGCTGGGCCACGGTTCGCGCACGGAAAAGGTGAGGGACTCCGAATCCCACGCCGCGGGCTCCTGTTGCCGCACGGCGACGGCTGTTCCCGATACCGAACCGGCAATGCCGGTCGCCCCCGCCAGGATGCTGCGCAACCAACCCGTTGAGCCAAGACCGGTGGAAACGATCACACCGCTGGAGGAATGCGATTCCTTGCGGTCGCCGATTTCGATCAGGTAGCGCGCGGAGGTATGCGTCTTGGGGCCGATAAACAGGTCGTTGACCCCATACAGACACTGGCCGGTGTTCAACGACGCCTTGGCCATCGTCACTTCCCGGATCGGCCGCCGGCCCGCGAACACTTCCCGAATCACGTTGGGCAGGTCGCTGACGGTGAACGGCAACAGCACGCCCTCCCATCGCCTGGGATCGGGATTGACGCCCAGCACCGGCTGGGCATTCAGATACTTCAGCACATTCGCGACCAGGCCGTCCTGGCCCAGCGCCACAACGGTATCGTGGTCGCCGAAGAGGAAATTCGGAATGTAAGCGCGCTCGACCACTTGCAGCCGCCCGTGGCGGGCCAGGACGGCCTCGGCTTCCCGCGCGACCCGCCAATATGTCTCGTGTTCCGCCTTGTAGTCCGAGAAGTCAGCCCCCAGCCGTTCGATGTAAAAACGGGCCTGGCCCTCCGTGTTGAAACGGCGCACCAGGTCATCGAACCGGGTGCGCCGGGTAATCAGGACGATCTTGTTCTCGGATTCGCGTTCCATCACTTGCCGCT
>JACQHI010000103.1 GCA_016199105.1 Lentisphaerota bacterium
GTCCACGTCGGCGTCGGTCATGATGATGATGCGGTGATAACGGAGCTTGGCGATGTCGAACTCGTCGCGGCCGATGCCGGCCCCGATCGCGGTGACCAGCGTCCGGATTTCGTTGTTGTTGAGGATCTTGTCCAAACGGGCTTTTTCGACGTTCAGGACCTTGCCGCGCAGCGGAAGGACGGCTTGGAATTCGCGGTTGCGGCCCTGCTTGGCCGAGCCGCCGGCGCTGTCGCCCTCGACCAGGTACAGTTCGCAATGTTCCGGATCGCGCTCGGAGCAGTCCGCCAGCTTGCCGGGCAGGGAGGCGCTGTCCAGCGCGCTCTTGCGGCGGGTCAGGTCGCGGGCCTTGCGGGCGGCGACGCGCGCCCGGGCGGCCAGCAGGCCTTTTTCCACGATGCGCTTCGCCACGGAGGGATGTTCCTCGAAGAAGGTGCCGAGTTCGTCGTTGACCACGGATTCCACGATGCCCTGGACCTCGCTGTTGCCCAGCTTGGTCTTGGTCTGCCCCTCGAACTGGGGATTCGGAATCTTGATGCTGATGATGGCCGTCAGCCCTTCGCGCACGTCATCGCCGCCCATGGCCTCGTTCTCGTCCTTGATGAGCTTGTTGGCCCGGGCGTAGTTGTTGATCGTGCGGGTCAGCGCGGAGCGGAACCCGCTCAGGTGCGTGCCCCCCTCGACGGTGTTGATGTTGTTCACGTAGGACAGCGTGGATTCCGTGTAGGCCTCCGTGTATTGCACGGCGACCTCCACGGTGACATCGTCCTTCTCCTTGGAAAAGAAGACGACCTTGGGGTGCAGGGGATTCTTGTTGCGGTTCAGGTGCTCCACGAATTCCGCGATGCCGCCCTTGAACTTGAACAGCTCCTCGCGGGGCGGTTGCTCCTGCGAAAAAAGAATTTCCACGCCCTTGTTCAGAAACGCCAGCTCGCGCAGACGGTTCGCCAGGATGTCCCACTCGAACTGGGTCGTGGTGAAGATGCCGGCGTCCGGGAAGAAGGTCACCTTGGTGCCGGAGCCCTTGGTCTTGCCGATCTTTTTCAGCTCCGAGGCGGTGTTGCCCTTCTCGTAGCGCTGGTGATACACGACACCGTCGCGGCGCACCTCGACCTCCAGCCATTCGCTGAGCGCGTTGACGCACGACACGCCCACCCCGTGCAGGCCGCCGGACACCTTGTAGCTCTTGTGATCGAACTTGCCGCCCGCGTGCAGGGTCGTGAGCACCACTTCCAGCGCCGGCTTGTTTTCCGAGGCCATCATGTCCACGGGGATGCCGCGCCCGTTGTCGTTGACGGTGACGGACCCGTCGGAATTGATCCGGACCTGGACGGCCGTGCAGTACCCGGCGAGCGCCTCGTCAATGCTGTTGTCCACGACCTCGAAAACGCAGTGGTGCAGACCGCGGACGGCGGTGTCGCCGATATACATCGCCGGTCGCCGGCGGACCGCCTCCATGCCCTCCAAAACGGTGATCGTGGTGGCGTCGTATTTCGCGGCGGCTTCGGCGTTTCCGGCGGGCCCCGGCGTGGCGGAATCGGTTGCGGACAGCGGCTCCTGGACTTTATCTTCGGGCAAGGATGTGTTGGACATAAAAAGGCTTTGGTTCCCCCTTAAAAATTAAGCGACATTCTACAGCAAGAGCGCCGTAACTTCAAGGGATCACGCTGAAAAAAATGCAGTATAAATCCTGGCAAATAAAAGCGACATCTTAAGACATAAAGCGTTTTGACTGCGTAAATAACGCAACAATGCATATCCAGGGGTTCTTTGGAAGGAAGAATGTAGAATTATGAATGCAGAAAAACACAGCTATCCCCTCCGCGCATCGCACTTCTTCATTCATCCTTTATCTTTTCCCCCTGAACCCCGACCTGTCCGCCATAGCTCCTTACGCGACGGCGGAACTCTGAAAACTGCGCGCTGCGCTGACGCATAATCGCCTTGCAGGGTGCGAAATGGACCGCTATGCTACTCGCTCAATCCAAAGGAAAGGTTCGCGCCATGTCCGATCGCATCAACCCGCTTCCGCCTCCCGATTACACGCCGGATTACACCCATCGCGTGAAGCCCACCGACCGTGACAGCGGCCGCGGTTCGGATAATTTCCGGGAAAACCTTGAGGAAAAGGAAAAAGAAGAGGAAGAGCAGAAGGCCAAGGAAGACGAGTACCAGCAGGCCAAGGCCCCCGAGCCCCTCCTGATCGAGGACTCCGTAACGCTCAGCCTGAAAGTCAGCGAGGCACTGAAGGAACAAACGCCGATTTCCGAATCCCCTGCGCCCGGACGCGATAACCCCGCCGAACCCGTGCCGCCGCCCGCCGAGGTCGCGCCGCCGCCCAACGCGCCGGTTGAATCGGCTCCAACGGAAACGTCTTCCGTTGACACGACCGCGGCTGAACCCGGCAAACCCGCCGAACCGGCAACCGCGCCGCCGCCGGAAAAGAACCCGGAACCCGAACCGCCCGCCCCTCCGAAGCCGCCCGGCCACATCAACGTGGTGGCGTGAGGTTTTGGCGTTTCTATTCCGGGAGGCTGGCGAGCAACTCGTCGGGGCCAAGAACCTTCAGGGACGCAAAGCGGAAGTCCGGTTGATTCCGCGTCACAATGGCTTCGGCCCTTGCCAACCTACCGGCCTGATCGAGCACCGCATCCTCGAAGTCCGTGATTTTACTTCTGATCGCTTCTTCCAGGACTGCACGATTGACAGGCGCAACCTCGAATAATTCCAGCATCTTTTGCACGGCCAGGCGGGCCGCGGGGCGAGGCATGGCCTGAGTCAGGAGGTAATCGATTGTCGTGATGGTGGTTGCGCACAAAAGTCCTTCGATTCGCGAATGTTCGACCAGGGCAAACACCTCGGCCGAAGCCGCCGCGAACGGGCGCCGCGCGAGGAGCACGTCAAGAACGACATTGGTATCCACCAGGACCCTCACAAATATTTCTCCCGCAGATGCTTCCGGTAGTCCGATTTCGGAATCCCGCGAGCCTTCAGAATTCCGATGAGCGAAGCCGTAATGGGGGGGAGTTTCGATTGCGCCCGCCGTCCCGACGCCAGGGAATCGAAGAACTCGCCGACGATTTGCGAAACCGACTTGCCCCGGCGTCCCGCTTCCGTCTTGGCCGTTCGGACCAGCTCCGAGTCCATTCGCAGTGTAAGTTTTGTATTCATGCCGTACAATTTATCTTGATGTGTACGTCTTGTCAATAGTGAATCGCAGAATGGGCGTAAGGGGCCAGTGGCGTAGGGAATGTCAGCCAAGAATGGCCGACTTACGCTTTTGAACCCTTCGGTCACTGGCCCCTTGCGTATGGGCAGGGCGGTTTTGGCCTGCTCCGCCGACGCCGTCCGACCATATCAATATGGTGGCGTGACGGGTCAGGGAAATAGGCTGTAGGCTGTTAGCCCGACTTCTTAGGAAGGCACTCTGATTTTGCCTGTTGTTTTCTCTTCCGACCCCAAAGGGGTCGCACTCGTCAGCCCCGGGTGAAACCCGTGGGTTGGGTTGTTCCCCAATATCATCAAAATGGTCCCATTCGGAGATGGGACCTACGACTGATCGCTTTTCACTGCCCGGCAGGGGAGTTGTCACGCCGCAGCGAATCAGTCCGGGATACGTGTCGAGCCTAAGAGGGCTCTCCACCTGAAATCTTTGAACGTATTGAGGCTATCTTGGCAATCCGCGCTTCGGCCTGCTGTTTGTCGTAAGCCAGGGTGCTTAGAAACCAAGATACGTCTTCGACCAGATTGTGCGAAGCCAGAATGGCAGCAGCCTCAAGGTCAGGTCCCAGCAACTGGAAATTTATCATTATCCGGCAAAGCGCACGAGACACCAGTTCAACCGCGCTCTTGGGCCATCTGGCGACAATCTTGGTCACGACTTGCGAAATCAAGCATCGGTCACTTGAATGCAATGCACGATTGACAACCTGGGCTGCATCTGGCCCCAAAGAAACGAACAAATCGATGGTCGGGGATGCAATAGGCCAATCCGGCTGACGTGTCCACTTGATCAGGTGAGATAGGAGAGGCTCGATCGCCGGATATCCCAATTCACGCAGTTGCTTGATGCTCTCCGTATCGTTCGGATCCTGAGGCAATAACCGCTTCAGTTCTCGTGATATCCGTTTTCTGTCTACGATATACACATCTTCCTCACTTGCCATGATATTAGCCAACACTTCCATCGGCAGGATATGATGCCGCCGCGACACAAGAAAATCTTTTTTCGCTCGCGTTTTCGCCGCCGTTCACCGCTTCCGCAGAATGACCGCCATGCCCCGGAATTCGCCGCCGCTGGGAATGCGCAGCGTGCCGTCGCGGACCGACGGCGCCGCGCGGCCCGACGTGAGCGCGCCATCCGGCGTCCACGTGGCTTGCGTGGGGGGAAGCGGAATCTCGAGAAGCTTCGGGAACGGCTTGGCGAAGGTGTGGGCCACGACCAGCGCGCTCGATTCGTCGTCCGACAACCGGCACACGGCCTGCCAGCCTTTCGGATGCCGGTAACTCGTGACCGTCGGCCCGAGCCGCCGGGACTTCCCATGCCGGATCAGCGGCGCGGCCTGGGTGTAAAGCGCCTGGGCCTTTTTCACGATCGTCCATTGGGCGTCGGTGAGATCGAACAGATCGCCGGAGAGGCACAGCCGGCCGAGGAACGCGGCGGCCAGCGAATAGACCAGGCGGTGCGCGTCGTCGTAGGGACGAAGAACCGCCCAGATCTGGCTCTGGCAGGGCAGGATATGCCGCTGGACGTTGGCGGCGATGATCGGGATTTCCAGGCATTCGTGCGCGTCCGAGAAGGACGCCATCGAGCCGAGTTCCACCATGGACGGCTCGAGGCGGTGCCCGCCGGAGGAGCAGACCTCGATGACCAGGTTCGGCAAGGCCTCCCGCATTTTCCGGAAAAACCCCCGTACGCCTTCGAGATGCTGGCGCAGCGTTTCGCCCTGGGATTCCGTGCCGTCGGCGCCGATGCCGAGGGTCTCGTTGTAGTCCACCTTGACATAGCCGAACCCGCCGGACTTGAGCTGGTCGATGACTTTCCCGGTGAGGTAATCGATCACCCATGGATCGCGGAAGTCCCAGAAGCGGCGTTCGCCCACTTGAATCGGCAGGCCGTTCCGTTGAAGCAGATGGTCGGTCCGGTTCCAGGCGTCGGACAACGGGCCGAGGGTTTCCAGCTCGAACCAGAGCCCCGGGATCAGGCCCTCCGCGCGGATGGCATCGGCCGCGGCTTTCAGTCCGTGGGGAAAGAGGCGGGCGTTGGGCGTCCAGTCGCCGTGGCAATTGCCCCAGTAGGCGCCTTCCTGTTCGGGCACATACCAGCCCGAATCGATGACGAGATAGCGGACGCCGGTATCCTTGAGTCGCCGGGCCAGTCGTACCAAGCCGAGGTGAGAGGGCTTGCCCCAACTCGTGCACCATTCGTTGCACACGACGGGCAAATCTTTTTCCACGGCGGGAAGCTGCTTCAGCGGCCGTTCCTGGAGGCGGGTCAGCGCATGGCAGAGGTCGTCCATATCGCCTTCCACGGCCGACACGATGGCCCGGGGGGCGGTGAACGTTTCGCCGGGCTGAACGGTTTTCTTCCAGTGCCCCAGTTCATGGTCCGCCAGGCCGCCCGAGAGATTGACGTTGTCGTCGAAGCGGTGGATCTCCATCTGCCAGGAGCCGGCGCAGGCCAGTTGGGCGCCCCAGAAGACGCGGGCCTCGCGGTCCTCGATGGCGGAGAAGGGAAAGAAGCCGCGCACGGGCATGCTGCCCACCTGGCCGAACCGTTCCGCGACGCCCAACGCCGCCCAGGACCGTTCGAGATGGAGGGTTTCCAGCGGCAGGCTCTCCAGACGGCCTTCGCTGCTCCAGAAGCTGCGGGCGCGGTGCAGGATCAGGCGGTCCGGCGCATCATCGGCGGCGAACGGCGAAATGCGGCCCAAGGCGAAACTGCTCAGCAATTCGAGCGTCACGGGCGCGCCGGTCGGATTCTCGAAGACCGTCTCGACTTCGACGGCCGGGTCGTCGGCCCGCCAGGACACACCATGCCGCCAGCGGTAGCCTTCGTCGCTGGCCAGGTGCGTGATCACGCGTGTCGTGGCGCCGTCCTTCAGCACCTCCTGCCGGGCGTATCGCGCCGGATGGGGGGAGGGGTGGGCGTGCAGGGAGCGGCCCTGGCTGAAGCCTGAGGAATACGGGTGATGCTCCAGCTTGCAATGAATGAGCGGGTCCACGTGCGATTGGCCGTAATACAGCCAGTTGTTCTGTTTGACGCCGGCGTATTCCGGGGTGTCGTCCAGCAGACCGCGATGCGGCACCCGGCGGCCGACCGCCGCGGTGGGCAGCAGGGAAAACGACACCAGCCGGGTGGCTTCGTCCCAGTGGTAAAACAGGGTCAGCGGGCCGAGCGTGAATGACGACAGTTCCGTGATGGGCATGGGGCATGCTCCTTTAGTGGTTGTGGCGATGGGAACCTTATCCGGAAAACATACCGGGAAAAGCGCATGTGTAGCGTCGGCCGTCACCGGCCGATCTTCTCCCCTCCGGATGTAGGCCGGTCCTGTGTGACCGGCGCTCCATCTTCCTTTTCCGCCGGGGGCACAGCCCCGGCCTACATTACAAAGGCGAAACAAGACATGGCCGGTATACCCGCCTGCAACGCTGAGCGTAGCACTGCGGGCAGGAAACCGGCCCTACTCGAAATGCGGATTCCTGTGCCGGAAGATACGGGACGATCGCCGGGGGTGTCAAGGCGACAGAGATGGCGACAGAGATGGAGATGTCAGAGGGGGAGGGACCCTCCATCTCATGGCGCATTGACACGGCGGATATCCCAGCTACATTAGCTGAAAGCAAACCCCAAAACGAAAAAATTCCACGCAGTGGAATTTTATGCTGACCAATCGCGACAATTATTTGCGCAATGCCCGGTTCCAGACGCCGGAGTGGATTCCGGCCGTGGTCCATGTTTCGGACGCTTCCTGGAACGAATGCCGCGGCGAGCTGGAGGCGGTGGCGCTCCGGCATCCGGAGTTTTTTCCCGCCGTCAAGCCGGGCTGGCGCGATTACGACCGGTATGTGTTCCGGCCGGGCCAACGGAAGGACGAACCGGTCACCGACGTCTGGGGCTGCGTTTGGATTTCGGCGCAGAACGGCATCGAGGGCACGGTGCACAACGCCCCGCTCGCGGAGTGGGACGCCCTGGAGACCTGGCGCGTTCCGGACGCCAATACGACGGGCGATCGCGCCCCCGCCGACTGGAAGGAGATCCGGGAATCCATGGCGGCCGCGCGGCGCCGGCAGGAGCCGGCCCAGGGCTGGCTGCAGCACGGCTTTCTTTTCCTGCGGCTGTGTTACCTGCGCGGCTTTGAAAACGTCATGCTCGATATCGCCGGCGACGAGCCGCGGCTTCGGACCTTGATCGCCGGGATCAACGTTCATAACCTGACGATCGTCCGGAACTATCTGGACATCGGCATCGATCTCATGGAATTTCCCGAGGATCTCGGTACGCAGACCTCCACGTTCATCAGTCCGGCCGATTTCCGGAAGTGGCTGAAGCCCGCCTACCAACAGCTCATGGACCCCTGCAAGGCGGCGGGGGTGCTGGTGGCGTTTCACAGCGACGGCCGGACGCTCGACATCCTCGAGGATCAGATCGCCGCCGGCGTGGATATCGTGAATCCGCAGGACCTCTGCAATGGGATCGACAACCTCGCCCGGACCCTCAAGGGCAAAGCCTGCATCCGGCTCGACATCGACCGTCAGACGGTTCTTCCGTTCGGCTCGCGGAAGGACATCCACGCCCTGATCGAGGAGGAGGTCCGGAAGCTGGGCGACCCCCGCGGCGGGCTGGAATTCATCGCCGGCATTTATCCGCCGACCCCGCCGCAAAACGTGGATGCCCTCTGCGAAGCGCTGAAGAAATTCCAGCGTTTCTGGTGGTAGATTCCGCGAAGCGAAATCTATATCTGTTCTCCGACCTGGAACCGGGCGAAGCGCCGGATCGTCAGGGTGTCGCCCAGTTCGGCGCCCAGGGCCTTGAGCAGTTTGGCGGCCGAGGTGTCCTGGTCCTTCACGAACGGCTGATCCACGAGGCAGGTCTGCTCGTAGAACTTGTTCATCTTGCCGTCCACGATTTTTTGCACGATGTTGGCCGGCTTGTTCTGCACCTGGTTGGCGTAGATGTCGCGCTCGGCCGCGATGACGTCGGCCGGCACGTTCCCGCGATCCAGAAAACGCGGGCTCGAGGCGGCGACGTGGAGGGTGATGTCCTTCACCAGTTCCAGGAATTTCGGGTTGGACGCCGTTTCCGGTTTGTCGCAGCCGGCTTCCAGCAACACGCCGATCGCGCTGCCATGGTGAATGTAGCTGGCGACCAGGCCGTTCCCCTGGCAGACGTAACGGAGATTGCGCCGCACCACGAGATTCTCGCCGATCTCGGCAATCTTGGCCGTCACCTCGGCCTGGGCCGCGTCGGCCAGGCTGCCGTCGAGTTCGAGCGCCTTTCCGGCGAGCTTCTTCGTGAAGGCCAGGAAGTTTTCGTTCTTGGCGACGAAATCCGTTTCGCTGTTCACCTCGATCAGGCTCCCCGCTTTGCCCTGGGGGGCGATGGCGGAGGCAATCACGCCCTGGTTGGCGGCGCGGGAGGCCTTCTTGGCGGCGATGGCAAGGCCGCGTTCGCGCAGGATTTTGAGCGCCTTGACCTTGTCGCCGGCGGCTTCGACCAGCGCGCGTTTACATTCCATCATGCCGACGTTCGTTTCGTCGCGCAGTTCCTTGACAAGAGCGGCGGAAATATCAGCCATGGTCGCTTTTCCTTTTTTTACTCATTATGAAATCGTTTGCTTACGCTTTGGATTCCGCGGGTCCCTCCGCCGGGGGCGGGGGGGCGGCCGGGGTTTCCGGCGCGGCCGGGGTTGCAGCGGCGGCCGGCGCGGTCTTTTTCTCGGCGGTCCGGGCGGGCCCATCGGAGCGTTTTCTCGGGTGTCCGCCACCCCCGCCTCCGCGTCCACCGCCACCGCCGCCGCGACCGCCGCCTCCGCCGCCGGGTCCGCCGCCGCCAGGGCGTCCGCGGCGTTCCTGCCGTTTCCGGGTCGGGCGTTCCGCGGCGTCATCACGGGGAGCCGTGGATGGAGCCGGAGTCTTGCCCGCGGCGATATCAGCGGCCCGCTGCCGGGCTTCCTCGGCGGCGACCTGGGCGTATTCCGCGGCGGCCTTGATGACGGTGTCCGCCAGGATATTCACGATCAGCTTGATGGCGCGGAGGGAGTCGTCGTTGCCGGGGATCGGATAATCGATGGAGTCGGGATCGGAGTTGGTGTCCACAATGGCCAGGACGGGGATCTGCAGGCGGTTCGCCTCCTTGATGGCGATGGCCTCGCAGTTCACGTCCACCGTGAACATGGCGCCGGGCAGGTTGTTCATGGCGGAAATGCCCGACAGGTTCTTCTGGAGCCCCGCCAGCTCGTGGCGGAGCTTGGAGACTTCCTTCTGCGGCATGGTGTTGAAGAGCCCCTTGGCCTCCATCTCCTCGATGTCCTTCATGTGCTTGACGCTGCTGCGGATGTTCTCGCAGTTGGTGAGCGTGCCGCCGAGCCAGCGCGTGACGACATACGGCATGCCGCAGCGGGTGGCGCCTTCCTTGACGAGCGCCTGCGCCTGCTTCTTGGTGCCGACGAACAGCACGCTCCGGCCGCGCGACACCACGTCATAGACGAACTTCTGGGCCAGCTTGAGCTGGGCCAGGCTCTTTTCGAGATCGATGACGTAGATGCCGTGGTGTTTCCCGAAGATGAACCGCTTCATCTTGGGGTTCCAGCGCTTGCTTTGATGACCGAAATGAAGACCGGCTTCCAACAGTTCGTTGATGCCGACGGTGGACAGACCTTCGCTGTTTGCAGCCACAATACCCTCCTTATTGTTAGTCCGGCCATTAGAGTGGACGGACAATCCGCTTTGGCGTTCCGCGTGTGGCTACGGAACACACTCGCTTCCGTCCCGACGAATCGGGACCCGTTTAAAACCAGCGCACTCTAGCAGGGGTCCGCCGGATGACAAGCAAAAACACAGCAATTCGCATTATGGCGGTTGATCGACCCGTCGTAGGTCCCATCTCCCGTGAGGGACGTTGCCCCAACGGGACTCACGTCCGAATGGGACCTCTTTGAGGCTGGTAATGCTTGCCATGATGGTGGCGCTTCGCATAACGTTGCGGCCGACATGAAGAAAAAACGCACAGGTGTCAAACCCGAAAAACCGCCCGCCGCCCCGCGTGGAGCGGAGCGGCGGGCCGGGGAAAAGGGCGTGGCGGACGAGACCCGGAGCCCGGACGCGCAGTCGCCCCAAAAAGCGCGGCCGGCGCTTCAGAAGTTGCGGGCGCATCAGCTCGAACTGGAGCGGCAGAACGAGATGTTGAAGCATTCCATCGATGTGCACACCGATGGGGCGTACTGGATGGACAGCGACAATCGGTTCGTTTATGTCAACGATGCCGGCTGTAAAGCGCTGGGATACACGCGCGAAGAGCTGCTGGGCATGACGGTCCAGGCTGTCAACCCCCGAGCCACCGACGAGGCCATGAAACGCGTCTGGGCGCGGCTTCGAAAAGAAGGCTCCTATTCCTCCGAAACCGCACATCGCCGGAAAGACGGCTCCGAGTTTCCGGTCGAAATCACGGCCAGCCATGTGCAATTCGGCGGCCGGGAATACAACTGCGGGTTTGCCCGCGACATCACCGAGCGCAAGCGGGTGGAGGCGACGCTCAAGGAGAGCAACCAGCTCTATCGTTCCTTGTTCGAGAACATGCTGAACGGATTTGCGTATTGCAAAATGTTGTTCGAGCAAGGGCGTCCGTACGACTTCGTTTACCTTGCCGTTAACGGCGCTTTCGAATCCTTGACAGGCCTGAAGAACGTGGTGGGGAAAAAAGTGTCCGAAGTCATTCCGGGCATACGCGAGTCGAATCCGGAATTGTTCGACCTGTACGGCCGAGTGGCCTTGACCGGCAAGCCCGAGAAGTGCGAGCTGTATATTGAAGCCTTGAAAATGTGGTTTTCGGTCTCGGCCTATAGCCATGAAAAAGAGCATTTTGTGGCCGTGTTCGATGTCATCACCGAGCGCAAGCGGGCGGAGACCGCGCTCGTGCTGGCCAAGGAGGCGGCGGAGGCGGCGAACGAGGCGAAGAGCCGGTTTCTGGCCACCATGAGCCATGAATTGCGCACTCCGTTGAATGCCATCCTGGGTTTTACGGACCTGCTGGCCGCGGCGCCGAACCTGACGGACGAACAATGCGTCTGGCTGCGGCTCGTCAGGCAGGCCGGGCAGGATCTGCAGAGCCTGATCGGCTCGGTCCTGGACCTGGCCAGGATCGAAGCGGACAAGATCGCGATCAGCCGGCAGCCGCTTTCCCTGCGGCAGACGATTCGGGAAATGACGGCGTCCGTTTCCCTGATGGCCAAAAAGAAAGACTTGCGGTTGAAATGGGAGGTGGCGCCGGAGTTGCCGGACAACGTGATGGCGGATGGGCTCCGGCTCCGGCAGGTGCTGTTGAACCTGCTGGTCAACGCGATCAAGTTCACGGAATGCGGCGGCATCGCCTTGCGCGTGCAGGACGGACGCGCCGCACGCCGGAGGAGGGAGCCGTCCGGCGACGAGGCGGTCCTGTTGTTCGTCATTCAGGATACCGGGATCGGGATCGCGGCGGACCGGCAGTCGTCCATCTTCGAAGCGTTTACCCATGCCGATCAAGAGCATGCGGTCAGGTACGGGGGCGTGGGGCTTGGGCTCGCGATCGCCCGGCGGCTGGTGGAACTGATGGATGGTCAAATCTGGGTCGAGAGCCCTTCGCCGCCGCTCCCGCCTTCGCCCTCATCGATCGGCTCGACAAGCTCAGAGCCGGCAAGCTCGGGGGTGCGGCGGGCAGGCAGGACGGGCGTGGAAGGCCGAGGCAGCACGTTCTTTTTCACGGTCCTGGTCGGCCTGGGCTCGGCGGCGGTCCAGGAATCGGAGAAACCCGGGGTCGTTCCAGCCGGCGGGATCGCTCCGCTGCGGGTCCTGGTGGTGGACGACGAGCCGACCAGCCGCCTGCTGGCGGAGGTTCTCGCGCGCAAGGCCGGCCATGCGGTGCGGACCGCGGAGGATGGACGGCAGGCCGTGGCGCTCACGGAGAAGGAGGCCTTCGATCTCGTGTTGATGGATGTCCGGATGCCGGGCATGGATGGGCTGGAAGCGGCCCGGACGATCCGCGAGCGGGATCGCCGGAGCGGACGGCACACGGTCATAATCGGCGTGACGGCGTACGCCATGAAAGGCGACAGGGAACAGATCCTGGAAGCGGGGATGGACGGCTATCTGGCCAAGCCGATCCGTGAACCCGAGCTGCTCGAGGCCATCCGCCAGGCGATGGCGTCGAAGAGCGCCAGCCCATCCGTCGGCTGATGGACAGCGCAAGCCTGCCCGAGCGCTGGCCAGGGAAGCGCAGCAGAGGGAATGAATGAACCTTGAAAAGGCCGTTCAACTACGAAA